>JANWJY010000176.1 GCA_025451715.1 Fimbriimonadaceae bacterium
ACATCCCAGGTGGGGTGTCGGGCGCGCTTGCCCAGCCCGTCGTGACCGGCGCAGCCGGGAACCAGGGTGGTGCTGGCGGTGGCCTCGGCTTCTAGGAGGGCCGGCTGAACTCGGAATCGGAACAGGGAACTGGCAATCAAGCTCAAATGAGGTGTATAGTAATGAAAGGAATGGCGACTAATAGCGGTAGCAAGGGCAGGCTTGGCCTGCTTTGCGTCCTGGCGTTTGCGGCTTTGGCCGGATGCCAGGAGAATTCTGCTGGGTATCCGGCGATAACGGCCACTACCCCACCGAAGCCGGAACTCGACCTGTCAGCCCCGCAGGGCGTCCCTGTCGCGCAGTCAGCTCCGGTCGACGCAGTCAAGCTTGCTGCGACACGGCCCCTCGGCGCCCGTTCGAACCCGTTTGCGCTGACTCCTGAAGAGGCGGCGTTCAACCAGAGCCAGACAGGTGAGCGTGTACTGTCCCAGTTTGGCGGTTACGCCCTCGAGATCGTCCCGACGCTCGACGACCCTGAAGACGCTCCGCCGGTGATCGAGCCAGTCCCGAACTGGCGTCTCTCTGGCGTCTTGATCGGTCAGGGCGTGATGGCTCTGCTCGACACGGGCGCGGTGACCTATGAAATTCGACCGGGGATGACGGTTCCAGGAACCGAGTGGAGGGTCGTTTCGATCGACTCAGACCGGGCCCTGCTCGCAAGGGAGGGCAACCGGCTTCCGAAGGAGTTTTACGTCGGCCTGTCCGGCCCCATCACTGGCAACGGCGTCACAGTCGTTGGCGGCGGAGCGGCCGGTGGCGGGAATGCAGGCGGCGGTGGCGGCCGGGCTGGAGGCTGAGACAGCTAGAGCGCGGAGCAAAGTAGTAGTACCGGTCGAACGGGGTGAGCGTTCGATCTTATGGAGGCAATGAATAATGCAAAAGGCAGTTAGTGCAGTTTTGGGCCTGGTGATCGCCGGAGCCCTGGTGGCCGTCCCCGTCTCGGGGATCGCCCAAAACCAGGACGACAAGATCATTGAGAGCCTTGACCTTGACCAAGCGGACATCCGCGACGCGCTGAAGATCATCTTCAAGCACGTGGGCTACAGCTATAGCGTCGACCCCGGCGTGCAGGGCACGATCGTGATCCACATTGAGAAGAAGCCGTTTGAGACGGTGCTTCGCAACGTGCTCAACCAGGTCGAGGCGACCTACCGGATCGAGGGCGGCATCTACAACATCGTGCCGCGACCGGCTCCGATTCCTCCTGACCAGAACCTGACTACGGGCACGACCGCACCGAGCCAGACGATCCGCAGGATTCGAATCCAGCACGCCGACCCGAGCCTGATTGTTCAGCTCCTGAGCGGACAGGCCGATATCGGCACCCCGCCCGAGACGTCTACGATGGCGTTTGGCGGCGGCTTCGGCGGCGGCATGAGCGGCGGCGGCATGAGCGGCGGCTTCGGCGGCGGCATGAGCGGCGGCGGCTTCGGCGGCGGCATGAGCGGCGGCTTCGGCGGCGGCATGAGCGGCGGTGGCTTCGGCGGTGGCTTCGGTGGCGGCAGCGGCGGCGGCGGCGGCTTCGGCGGCGGCGGCGGCGGCTTCGGTGGCGGACGCGGCGGCGGACGCTGACAACGGAAACGAACGGATAGATTTCCTTTTCGAGTGAGGATACTGGGATGACATTGAATGGACTGAAAACACTCGGCGCGGCCTTCGCGTGCTCAATTGTGCTGTTGCTGGGAAGCGTTGCAACGGCTCAAAACGGGTTCGCGAAGCGCGTCGACATAAAACTGAAGGATGCTGATCTGAAGACGGCCACTGCGGCCGTCACACTTCAGACCGGCATCAAGTTCGTCATAGCTGACTCGTCCGCGGAGTACAAGCTCATCAGCTTGAGCATCGCGGACGTCACGCCCGAACAGGCGATCGAGTACATCTGTACTGCCGCGGGCGCAACCTGGCACGTCGACTACAACGGCGTCTACATCATCAAGCACAAGGCTGACGCGGTCACCGCTGCTCCGACCAACACAAACGACGTCGTGGTCCGAGCGCCTAGGCGCGTGCAGCGCATCAAGCTGATGAAGGCCGACCCCTATCACGTTTACAATATCCTTGTAAACCCGGAGAACGTGATCTGGAAGGACAGCATCGAGATGCTGAACCGGGACGCGACCAATCGCATCCAGCAGAACACGCAGCTCCGACAGCCCCCGCTGGTCATGGTCGGGAACGGGACACAGAACGTGTTCCACCCCTATGCGACCGACCAGCAAGCACCAAAGCCCGTGAGCAACGGCATTTCATTGCCAGACGAAGAGCTTAGCCAGAACGGCACCTTTGTCACCAACGATGGTGGCGCAGCGCAGGCCGGTGGCTTAGGCGGCGGCGGCCTTGGTGGAGGCGGTCAGGGCGGCGGCGGCCAGGGCGGTCAGCAGGGCGGCCAGGGCGGAGTCGGTAGCGTAGTCGACCTCCCCGGTCAGGGCTTCATGCCTCCAGGCATTACCCGCGTCACTTACGACCCGACCGACAACAGCCTGATCGTCCAGGGTGACGACGCTTCGATTCGAGAGCTCGAGCTGCTTATTGCCCAGTTCGACATCGCGCCGAAGCAGGTCATCATCAAGGTCGAGTTCATCACGACCTCGACCTCGCTAGACAGGGCGCTCGGCATCGACTGGTTCTACCAGCGCGGTTCCGTGTTCGCTGGCGTCCGACCGGGCACCTTTGCCCGTGCGGCCGACCCCATCTTCCTGAACTATGCGACGGGCAACATTTCGACCAGGCTGCGAACCTTGCTTACTGAAGGCTGGGGCCGCACGGTCACTTCGCCGCTCGTACGCACGTTGAACAACCAGACAGCATCCATCGCAAACTCGGCTCAGACAACGATCTTCATCAACACCGTCACAAGCGGTCCTGGTGGAATCGTCATCACGCCGAACCCGGTGTCGCTGACGGCAACGACGTTCTTGACTGTTACACCGCGTATCAACGGCGACCAGACGATCACGGTCTTCCTTAACCCCTCGCTTCAAGGCTTCGGCCAGCTCAAGCGAGGCCCGGACGGCCAAGAGATCCCTGACATCCTGCAGCAGACCATCAGCGTCGTTGCGAGAGTCAGGAGTGGTGAGACTATCGCGCTCGGCGGACTCACCAACAAGGTCGACAACTACTCGCAGTCTCGGATTCCGATCCTCAGCGACCTGCCCATCATCGGGCAGCTCTTCAGGGGCCGGAACACGAACACATCGTCCAGTGAGCTGATCATCTTCGTCACGCCGACAATCGTCGATGACGAAAACTTTGGCCTCGGGCCATAGGCAGACGAACTGGAACAACCAGTATCCTAAGTTGAGGCGGCAGGGTCGAAAGCTCCTGCCGCCCTTTTTCTATAAAGCCATGGCCAGCCTCGTCCTTGTTGGAATGATGGGGTCCGGCAAGACGACAGTCGGCCGGATCGTCGCCGGTCGGCTCGATGTGCCGCTCAAGGACACCGACAAGCTCCTTCAGCACCTGCTCGGACGGCCAGTGCACCAGATCTTTCAGCACTATGGCGAGGACGCCTTCCGCCAGCACGAGTCGCGACTGCTCAGGGACATGGCCACCGAAGAATGCGTCCTCTCGACTGGAGGTGGCACCGTAATCCGAGAGGAGAACTGGCCAGAGCTCAAAAGGCTCGGAACGACCCTATTCCTAGACGTCGACGTCGAAGTCCTCAGGGCCAGGCTCGCCACTGCCAAAAAGATCAGGCCGCTGCTCGAAGTGCCCGGGTGGGAGACAAGGGTCGATGAACTCCTTGCCGAAAGGAGGCCCATGTACGAGCGTGCAGACTTCGTGCTTCGTCTGAAAGACGAGGACGCTGAGGCTGTAGCCGAGAAAGTCCTCGGTCTGCTTGAGAAATGAACACGACCGTCCGCCACAGCCTAGGGCAGTACGACGTCGAGGTCACCGGTCTACGCGTGGTCCTCGACGGACTTGGTGACGACGACATGATCGTCACGGACGATCATGTTCGGGCAGCCGTGAACCTCGAACGTGACTGCTTCTCGATCAAACCGGGGGAGCTGAGTAAGTGCCTTGCGGTCTACGGCGAGGTCATGGACTGGCTCGCGCAGCGCGCCAGTCGCTCGTCGCGAGTCGTTGCACTCGGAGGCGGTGTCGTGGGTGACTTGGCGGGCTTTGCAGCGGCGACTTTCATGCGCGGTGTCCGATTGTTGCAGGTGCCGACTTCGCTGATGGCGATGGTCGACTCCTCGGTCGGGGGGAAGGTCGGCATCGACCTGGCGGCTGGCAAGAACCTAGCGGGCGCGTTTTGGCCCCCTGAGAAGGTGCAAGTGCCAATCGATGCCCTTGGGACACTGCCGTCGAGGCACTTTACCAACGGAGCGGCAGAGGTCTGGAAGTACGCCGCGATCATGGATCCAGCCTTGTTCGACCGGCTTAGTTCCAAGCCCCTAGCCCTCAGCGACCCAAACCCCGCCGAGACCGTCATGAGGTGTATAGAGCTCAAGAGGGTCGTCGTAGAGGGCGACGAGCATGAGACGACCGGGGGACGGGCGACGCTCAACTTCGGGCACACGGTCGGGCACGCCATTGAGCAGTCCATGGGCTACCAGGGCATTCTGCACGGCGAGGCGGTCGCGATCGGCATGGTCGCCGAGTCCCTCCTGGGAGAGCGGCTAGGTTTGACCGATAAGCAGACTACGGAACGAATTAGGGGCGGCCTTCAGTCCCAGGGCCTCCCGATCAAGCTGCCGGAGGGCCTTGACTCGAGGAACCTGCTCGAACCCATGAGACGGGACAAAAAGGCCGACCGGAACGGGCTGGCGTTCAGCCTCGTTTCAGAGATAGGGACGTGTAAACTTTTGCGCGGCGTCGCCGAGTCTGACGTCTTGAGCGCATTGGAGAAACTGTGAACCTGGTCAGGGCATCGGTGTTCGCTTCCGCCGCTCTCTTGTTGGGCGGCGGCTATCTTGCTAGCCAGACCGCGTACCTCAGCAGCCTTCAGCCGGAGACCAGAGACGCAACCTCAAAGTACGTCGAGGCGGTCGAAGAGTCCCCAATCAAGGTTCTTGCCCTCCTCGTGCTTGTCGCGTGCATCGTTTTCGCCTCACTGCCCCAGAAGGAGGAGACGAAGTGATCGGATCGCTGTTGCGCGTGCGCTACGAACTGCTACAGGAGATCGGCGAGAACCCGGTGTTCCACTCTTATGTCGCCCACGATCGCGTGACAGAGCGCAACGTTGTCGTCCGCACGCTTCGCGCTCCTTACAATTCAGAGCCAGAGTTCGTCGGAAAGCTAAAGCACATTTTCGAGAAGAGCAAGCGGATCGAGCATAGTGCGGTCGGACGCGCCCTCGACATGGATCAGGACAACGGGAACTGGTTCCTCGTGTACCAGTACTCACCGGGCCAATCCCTCAGCGAGCGGATCAAGCGTGCTTCGGCGATGGGAGTCTCCACAGCAGTCACGACGATGATCGGGCTCCTCGAAGGGCTTGACGCGATTCACCGCCTCAAGCTTGTCCACGGAGATGTCGGCGTGCGCAACGTAGTCGTCTCCAACGCAGGCAATCCGACGCTGCTCAACCCGTGTATCTGGGAGGCGTATTCGGCGAGCGACCGTGCCGGGGCCGAGATGCTTCCGCACATGGCACCGTACCTCGCGCCTGAGGTCACGAGGGGAGGCATGCCCTCCTCGTCCAGCGACGTCTACGCCTCCGGCATCCTGCTTTACGAGATGCTGACCGGCGAAAAGCCTTTTGCGGGCCGCACTGCAATCGATCTCGCGCTGGTCCACGCCACCGCCGACCCTCCCTTGATCAGGGACAAGATCGCAGCTTCTCCCGAGGCGCTCGAGAAGATCCTGCACAAGGCGCTTGAAAAGGACCCTGTGGATCGGTACAAGGACTCTGGGGTGATGTTGGCCGATCTGAGGCTGCTCCAGGACGCCATGAGGTTCGGGAGGCCCCTCACATGGCCCCTAAAGCCTGCTGGGACGGTCGCAGAGCCCCGCGTCGGGCCAAAATTGAACGTGGTCCGCGGAGAGCACAAGGAACAGAAGGTAGCCATGAAGCGAGCGAAGGATACGAGCGACGGAGCACCGCCCTGGCTGACCTACACCGGCCTGTCGCTTCTGGCGGTCGCCGTGCTGGCCATTGGCTGGTGGGCGTTCTGGAACCTCAGCGCGCCACGCACCCTCAAGGTGCCGAACATCGTCGGCATGAGCTTCAACGAGGCGAACACGCAGCTCGAGAGGATGAACCTCAAACTCAGGCGTGTCCGTGAAGCATTTAGTGAAGAACAGCCGGAGGGGATCATCCTGTCCGTACAGCCAGCGGTCGGCAGGGACGTAAAGGAGAACATGTTCGTGGACGCGGTCGTTTCCTCCGGCAGCAAGTTCGTGGAGGTGCCGGACCTTGTGGGCAAGTCGCTCGATGAAGCGCGGCGACTGCTGACCGAGTTGGGGCTCACCGTCGCGGCGGACATCAGGTACGTGAGGACCACTAAGGTTCCGGAGGGCAAAGTGGTCTCACAAAGTCCGGCCAAACGAAAGAGGGTCGAGCGGAGGACCGCTGTGGAGCTTGAAGTCAGCGAAGGCGTGCCGCCAGACGAAGACATCGCACCTCCAGACGAGACTTACGTATACCATTTAAGCTGGTCGCTCCCCGACGTGGCAGACGACATCCTTGTTCGCGTCGAGATGACGGACGCTATGTCGACCCGCACGATCTACGAGCAGATGAAGGGGCCCAACGAACAGATCGACATCGATGCGGAAGGGCTCGGGAGACAGGCCGTGTTCCACATCTACTACGACAACGAGCTCGTACAGACGATCACAAAGTCTGCGGGAGACGGCGGCGGGGACGGTGACAACGACAACTTCGACACCGATCCTCCACCGATCACCGATCCCGATCCAGGAGTCATCAGACGATGAAACCGATGTTCGCGCCTTCGATCCTCTCCTGCGACCCTTCGCAGTTCCGCCCCGCGGTGAAAGAGATCCTCGAGTCAAGCGTTGACTGGCTGCACTTTGACGTGATGGACGGGCAGTTCGTCCCTCCGATCACGTTCGGTGCCGACCTCGTGAAGTCGCTCCGTACTCTCGGCGACGCGCAGTTCGAGGCCCACCTGATGACGGAAACCCCGGACGCGCACTTCGACGCGTTCATCGCGGCGGGTTGTACGCGCGTGATCTTCCACGCCGAGGCGACGCACCACGCGCACCGGCTCTGCCAGGCGCTGCACGAACGGGACGTGCAGGCGGGGGTGGCGATCAACCCTGCGACACCAGTCGACTGTCTTCTTCCACTCGTGGGAACGATGGACCTCGCCCTCATCATGACCGTCAACCCCGGCTGGGGCGGACAACGGCTGATCGAAGAGTGCCTGCAAAAGGTGCGCGTGCTGCGCGAGACGGCACCGGCGTTGGACATCGAGGTCGACGGCGGGATCGATCCGACCACAATCGGTCGCGCTTGGGAGGCTGGCGCGAACGTTTTCGTGACGGGCAGCTACTTGATGCGCGCGCCGAGCGTCGCAGCGGGGCTTGATGAGCTGAGGGCTGCATGTTCCTCAAGATCCTGACGAGCGCGTTCGTCCTGTGTGGACTCGTGATGGTGTTCGCGACCCCCTACGTCCTTGCGCAAAAGCCGCCCGACTCAGACAAGCTCGAGCTTGCGCAGTATGGCGCCCGCGTTTTGTTGTTCTTCGGTCTGACCTGCTTCGTGTGGATCGGTGCGGCGACGTGCGCTGTAATCCTCTTGCGGAGGGCGCGGATCGAGTTTATCGAGGATCAAGGCGAAAACATCAAGGGACTCATTGAGGGCACGCTGCACGACCATGAGCGAAAGGACTGAGACCATGTCCCGCGCGATCGAGCTCTCTCGTCGCGGCTATCCGGCTCCAAACCCCCACGTCGGTTGTGTCATTGTGCGGGATGGAGAGATGGTTGGCGAAGGCTGGCACGACTTCGCCGGCGGGCCGCACGCCGAAGCCATGGCACTGGCGATCGCAGGCGCGCGCGCGCTCGGCGCAGACCTCTACTGCACGCTCGAGCCGTGCAACCACGAGGGCCGGACCGGTCCGTGCACGCACGCGATCATCCAAGCCGGAGTCGCGCGTGTGTTCGTCGCTGTGCGAGACCCGAACACGAAGGCGAGCGGCGGGATCGAAGCGCTTGTCAAGGCTGGAATCGCGTGCGACGTCGGCATTCTTGAAGAGGAGGCCCGCGTCGCCAACGAGGTGTACCTCACGGCGATTGAGCGCGAACGGCCCTATGTGGTCGTGAAATCGGCGACGACCTCCGACGGGTTCATCGCCCGCACCGACGGCACGAGCAAGTGGATCACAGGCGAGGAAGCGAGGGCAGTGGGACACCGCCTGCGCGCCGACATGGGTTGTGTCCTAGTCGGGAGGGTGACGGTCGAAAGGGACGACCCGCAGCTCACAGCGCGTGTGCCGGGCATCGTCAACCAGCCGCTGCGCGCCGTCTTGGACCCGCGTGCCGTACTGCCGAGCACGCACAGGGTGTTCTCCGACGGCGGGCCAACCGTGCGCTTTGTGAAGAAGGGTCTGACTCAAGAAGAGTACGACGTCGAAGTCGAGACTGGGCCCGAAGGGTTCGTCCTCAAGCAGGTCCTTGGCGCGCTCTTCGAACGCGGCATGATCGGTGTGCTCGTCGAGGGCGGCGGAGAGACCGCGGCCGCGTTCCTGCGAAAGGGGCTCGTCGACCGCATCGAGCGGTTCACCTCACCGCATTCGTTCGGCACGGGCCATCCCTGGCTGGGGAGTAGCGCCCCTGAATTGAAGCTGAAAAAGGTCGCTGAAGAGAGGCTCGGAGAAGACCTCCATGAGACTTTTCTCGTTCTCGGTGGAACAAACCGCCCCTGACTCAGGTCGAACGATGTAACAGAAGGTCAGCTTCTCATAAACTGACACCGGCCCTGAATCCGCGCCCTCGGATCAGGGCCATTACCATTTCATGAACCACTCGTGCAGCCGCGTGTCGTCGGTGAGCTCCGGATGGAACGACGTGCCGAGCAGGTTGCCTTGCCTCACCGCAACGGTCGCGCCCTCGTACTCCGCGAGCATCTCGACGCCCTTGCCGCACCGAACGACGATCGGTGCTCGGATGAATACGCCGGTCACCGGTTGGTCAAACCCTTTCATGCACACTTCGTCCTCGAACGAGTGCACCTGTGCGCCGAACGCGTTGCGGCGCACAGTCACGTCGAGCAAGCCAAGCCTGTACTGGTCGTACGCCTCGACCTCCTTCGCCATCAGGATCATGCCCATGCAAGTGCCCCAGAGCGGCATGCCCGCCTTTGCGCGCTCCTCGATCGCAGCGCCGAGACCGAACCGTTGCATCAGCTTGCCCACGGTCGTGCTCTCACCGCCGGGGATGACGGCGCGATCGACTTCAGCGAGCTGCTCGGGCGACTTGACGAAGTGCACGGCCGCGCCGCACTTCTCGAACGCGCGCGCGTGCTTCTCAAAGTCGCCCTGTATCGCGACGATCCCGACTGTCCGTCCCACGTTTGAGAGTTTACAGGGGCACGGCTGCGCGGCCCGGGATTCGGACTCGCCGGCCGACGATCTTGGGCACGAAGTGGGCTGCGTCGGGCACGCCGCGCTCAGATGGGGTCGGCGGCACCCACTGCGCGTCGCGCCCTTCGAGCACGATCTCGTCGTCTGTCACGGTGACGAAGCCGAACAGAGACCTGTCGTAGTGAGCCATGCGACCGAACTCGCCGCCGACCCAGAGGTACGAGGAGCTGTTCACCCGGAAGTAGTGCACGCCGCGCCGCTCCTCATAGCCGTCGTCGTGGTGGTGTCCCTGGAAGCAGCCGACCACCTTGCCAAACCCGGCGCGGCGGTTCGCCTCTTCGATGACCGCGCGTACGCGGTGACGGTTACCGCACGTCCCACCCTTGTACGTTTCGTCGATCGGCTGGTGCACGAACACGACCGTCTGACTCTTTGTCGCGTGCAGGTCCGAGGCGAACCAGTCGAGCTGTTCGTCGTCGCAGTGCGAATCCGTCCCGCCCGCCGCCTGGAAATAGTTTCCGTCCGCATACGGGACGAACTTGCGGTCCTGGTAAATGTTGTTCGCATCGAGCACGACGAAGTGAAAATGGCCAGCGTCGAACGAGTAGTAACGTCCCGGCACCTGCCACAGATCGACCGCGTGCTCCTTCGAGCCCATGTCCATGTCGTGGTTGCCGAGCACGCCGTGCCGCGGCCCGCGGTATTGCATCCAGGTGTTGAGGAACCCTCTCGCCGCTCGCACGGGGTGGTTGAAGTCGCCGAGCTGGACGATGAAGTCGAGCTCTCGCTTAGACGCTTCCTCGACGAACACCTCCAGCCGCTGCTCGGTGTCGAGAGCGAGCCCGTGGTGGACGTCGGCGACGATCCCAAACCTAGTCGGGCCGGGAGGGCGAGCGTCCCCGAGAGCAGTGAAGGGCGCCGCGACCAGCCCCGCGCCCATCCCCAGAACCTCTCGCCGCGAGTATCGAGTCCGCCCCATCGCCAGCCTGACTCTACCCGCCTCACAAAGTACACTCGCCTCAATGATCCAGCTCGTCGACGCACCATTCGATCTCTGCGGCAGACGCATCGGTACCCGCCTCGGGCCGGTCGCGATTCGGCTCTGCGGCCTCGTCCCGGGTTTGATGCGGTTGGGCTACAAGGTCTCGGACGGAACCGCGACCGTCGACAAGCTCGACTCTTGGACGCCGGCAGACAACGAGGAGAAGTTCAAGCGGGCCAACGCCGTGTATGTGCACACCCGCGACCGGGTCAGTGAGGCAATTAAGAAGGGGGACACCCCCATCGTCCTCGGTGGCGACCACAGTATCGCGATCGGTAGCATCGCGGGCGCTCTAAAACTCTACAAGTCGGAGCTCGCAGTCCTGTGGATCGACGCCCACGTCGACATCAACACGCCGGAGGTCTCGCCGTCCGGAAACCTCCACGGAATGCCGCTTGCGGCGCTCGCCGGCCTCGCAACGAAATCCAAGGGCGAAATGAGGGTGCAATGGGAGCGTCTCGACAAGATCATTGGGAAGAACAAACTCGACCCGAAAAAGCTGGCGTGGCTCGGGCTGCGCGACGTGGACAAGGGCGAGGTCATGAACCTCAAGCGCGTAAAGGGCACGCTCCCACTGACGATGCAAGACGTTGACGTCCTCGGCGCGACGGGCGCGCTTGAAAAGGTCTTCAAGCACTTCCAGAAGGCGGGCGCAAAGGCCGGGTGGGTCAGCTTCGACGTCGACTGTCTCGATCCCGTGTTCGCCCCCGGGACCGGCACGGCGGTGAGAGGAGGGTTCACTTTCCGCGAGGGACACCTCATCGCGGAGACCCTGCATACATACTTCAAGAAGGGCCTGCTCAAGCTCGCGGGGCTCGACATCGTCGAGGTCAACCCACTCGCCGACACCAACAACGAGACCGCCAACGTCGCGATGGAGTGGGCGCTCAGCTTCTTCGGCAAGACGATTCTGCATCCCGAGGACCCCGGCAGGACCGAGCGGTAGACTCACCCAGAATGTCGCTCGACACGCTCCGAAGAGTGCTCAAAGAAGAGGCAGAGGCCGTCAGCACCTTGGCCGACAGACTCGACGACTCGTTCAAGAGAGCGATCGACATGATCGAGTCGTGCAAGGGGCGCGTCATCACGTGCGGCGTCGGCAAAAGCGGTCACGTCGCAAGAAAGACCGCAGGGACGCTCGCGAGCACCGGCACTCCGTCCTTGTTCCTCCACGCGGCAGAGGCGGTCCATGGCGACCTCGGAATGGTGACAGAGCGCGACATCGTCCTGCTCTACACTTACAGCGGCGAGACAGACGAGATCGTCCGGCTGTTCCCATCGTTCAAGAACCTCAAGGCGAAGACTGTGTTGATCACGGGAAGACCTGACAGCAGCGCAGGGCGCGAAGCCGACGTCGTGCTTGACGTCCACGTCGACAAGGAGGCTTGTCCGAACAACCTCGCCCCGACGACCTCTACCACCGTGATGATGGCCGTGAGCGACGCGCTCGCGGTCGCCGTGATGGAGCGCAGGTCGTTCACAAGCGACGACTTTGCGGTCTACCATCCGAGCGGCGCGCTGGGCAAGCGGCTCACGATGCGGGTGGCGGACGTGATGAGAAAGGGCGCAGACCTCGCGCTCGTCGTTCCCGCCATGCCGATCGTCGACGTCATGCACGCGATCACAAAGGCGGGTGCTGGCGCAGCGTGCGTCACAGGCCCGAACGGCGAGCTGGTAGGTTTCATTTCCGACGGCGACATCCGTAGGCACTTCGAAAGCAGCGACAACCCAAAACAGGCGACGGCGAAAGACATCATGAGCACGACCCCGGCCCGCATCGAGCCGGGCATGCTCGCCTTTGAAGCCCTCGAGGCCTTCCAGAACTACCCGAGAAAGATCGGCGAGATGCCTGTCGTCGAAAACGAAAGGGTCGTCGGCCTACTCATGCTCAAGGATCTGCTGCGAAGCGGGATCGTTTAAAGCGAAACGGCCTCTGCCAAACAGCAGAGACCGCTCATAAACTGGGAGTCAAGCTTGGTCTGCGTAAACGCTGACCCTTCGCTTCTTCTCCGGACCCTCGAACCGCACCAGCCCGTCGATCATCGCGAACAGAGTGTGGTCGTTTCCGATCCCGACGTTGCTGCCCGGGTGGAACTTCGTGCCGCGCTGGCGAACGATGATCGAGCCGGCGCGCACCACCTGTCCGCCGGCGCGCTTGACGCCCAAACGGTTGGAGTTCGAGTCGCGGCCGTTCTTCGTCGATCCCTGTCCTTTCTTATGTGCCATTTACTTTCCTCCAACCACGTCGATGATCCGGATCGTGGTCTGCGGCTGCCGGTGCCCCCAGCGCTTGCGAACGTTCTTTTTCGCCTTGTAGTTGAACGCGTTGATCTTCTTCGCCTTGCCCTGGCTGACGATCTCGGCCTTCACGATCGCGCCCGCAATGAACGGCGTTCCGATCTTGACAGCCTTGCCGTCGTGGACCATCACGACCTGCTCCAGGTCGAGCTTTGTTCCAGGCTCGCCCTCGAGCTTCTCGACGATGACAAGCCCGTTCTTCTCGGCCTTGATTTGCTTGCCTCCAGTCTTGACGATGGCGTACATTGGGGTTCCTCGGTGCCTCGCGCACCAAAGGGCGGGCGGAAGGGAATTATGGCACCCGTTAGGCCGGGGGGTCAAGCCATCCCTAGCCCAGTGGGCCCCTCAGGCCGCGTCGCCGAGCCCGTACAGCACTGTCCTGTTCCTACCGGCCCTCTTGGCCTCGTAGAGGGCCCTGTCGGCAGCGTGGAGGAGCCCTGCGGCGTCCCTGGCAGAGTCAGGGTAGACCGCGCACCCAAAACTGGCGGTGATCGGCCTCAGTTCGCCTGACCGGGACTCAAAGGTCAGGCCCTCGATCGCTTTGCGCACCCTCTCAGCCACCTCCATTACGACCTTCTGGTCGGCACCAGAGAGGATCAGCGTGAACTCTTCGCCTCCGTACCGGGCCGCGAGGTCGTAGTTGCGAACGTGCGCTTTCAAAGCGTTTGCAACGAGCTTCAGCACTTTGTCGCCCGCGTCGTGGCCCTCCTCCTCGTTGAAGCGCCGAAAGTGGTCCACGTCGACCATGACGGCACCGAGCGTCTCCTTGTTGCGCTCAGCCTCGCTGATGCGCCGGGCAAGAAACTCCTGCATCGTCCGGTGGTTCGAGATACCGGTCAATGGGTCGAACATGGCGAGCCGCTCGTTCTCC
>JANWJY010000177.1 GCA_025451715.1 Fimbriimonadaceae bacterium
CCGTGCCCACCGGGTCGTTCCGCAGGCTCAGGTAGTCCGCACGGAACTTGGCAGGGCAGCGGCCGTTCAGCCGCAGCAGGCACTCGATCCTTACGCCCGGCCTCGGGTCGAGCAGCATGTCGCCGATCTTTTCGAGCGCGGCCGGTGTCCCCACCTCTGCCATCAGCTCGATGCCGATGCGCGCACGGTACTCGTCGCTCGCGGCCATGTGCCCTGCCGCAGTCGAGGCCGCCTGCTCGGGGAACTTCGCGAGCAGCTTGATCGCCGCCTTCCTTGTCATCAGGTCGTCCGCGAACACCATCGCTTGCGCAGTTCCGACGCTCGCCGGATCAGCGATCTGCAGAAGCGAGACCATCGCCGCGCGTGCAAGTAGCCGGTCCTCGTTGCGACAAAGCGCCATGAGTTCGCTGACCGCGACATTCGCCTTGAGAACGCCCGCGGCGGCTACGGCGGCCGCCCGCAGCGCCGGTTTCTTGATCAGCCCGGGGATCACGGCCCCGAAGTCCGTCACGTTCGAGTCGCTCGCAATACGGATGAGCGGAAGCATCTCCTCGTCGGTGGCGCTGAAAGCCTTCACACCGATCAGGCGCGAGCCTTCTTGTCCGAGCGCCTGCACAACGTGCACAAACGCGCGGATCTGCAGCCGGTCGGCGGTCGCAAGGCGGTTGTTGAGAATCCATTCGAGCGCCGGTGACCCGATTCGGACGAGTCGGTCGAGGTTGTCGGCCACGTCCGCCTGTGCCGTCCCGACGTTCCATTGAGCGGCCTTCTCGTAGATCTGCGACATCTCCGCGTCGCTGGGCTTCTGCTCGGTGCCCGGTGTCACTGGTGGCCGTTGCGTCGTGCCGCTCGTGTCGGTTGTGCGTGTCGGTCGGTCGATCGCGACTCCCCACGAATTGCTCGCTGCCGAACGTCCGTCGGAGAGCCCGTACCGATAGTCGTCGGAACCGTTCAGGTCGACGAAGACCCCTAGGGACCCGGTGCCGCGCGCGGGGTTGCCCTTCCCGGGAGGGCCGAAGTAGCGGTCGATGCCGTCGCTCTCGATAAACACTCCAAGACCGTTCGCGTTTCCGATTCCGGGCGTGCTGTCGCGGCTCGCGTATGTGTCGTCGCCCTTTCGGTCAAGCAAGAAGGCGACGCCGTAGTCGTGCCCGATCGCGTGCGCCGCCCCCACCTTCACGATGTACCCGTCGTCGCCGTCAAGGTCGAAGAGGAACGCGGCCGTCGCGTGCATCGCGCTCGCCTGGCAATAGTGGTACCCACTGTAAGTGTCGTTGCCGATCGCGTCGAACAGCGTGCCGAGCGAGAACCAGTAGCTAGCAGCCTGCTGATAGGTCTCGCCGATGTAAACGTCGTCGCCACCGAGGTCAGTGAGCAGTCCCACACCCCCGCTCTCGCCGCCAGTGTCCTCGCGGAATCCCTGGCTAAACCCTTGCGCGAACGAGTAGTGCGCGGTCGAGAACAACGGCGAGTTCAGCACTAAGTCGCCAGCTCGATAAGTGTCCGCGCCCGAACCGTCGACCAGCCATCCTGCGCCTTGTGTGCGTGACGCTCCCTGTCCGTAGAGCAAGAGGTCATAGGTGTCCTTGCCGCCTGTGTCCTGCAGGACTCCGGTCCCGAACATCGCAAACCCTTGCGTGAGCGTGTCGGACCGGTAACCGTCGTCACCGCCGCGCTTGCTCAGCACCCCGACGCCCGCGAGCCCGGCTCCAAACGTGATGCTCTTCCCAAAAAACCGGTCGCTTCCCCCATCGTCGTAGGCGAGCCCGACCCCCAGCACCGCGGCACCGACGCTCAGGTCGCCAACGTCGTAGTGGTCGTCACCGCCAAGGTCGATGAGCACGCTCGCATAGCCGACGCCGGCCCCATGCCGTCCCTTGTACGTGTCGTCGCCCCCGAGGTCGATCGTGAGGAGCGCGTCGGTGTCCGTGTGCGCGTCGTTTCCCCGGCCGGCAATCACGACAGGCATTCCACCTGCCCTCGCGCGGATCACTTGCGGCACGTCGCTCGTCGCGGTCCTCAGCTGCTCGATGGCACGTTCCGTCGCCTCGGCCAATCGCTGCCCCGCGGACCTGATCGCGACAAGGTCGACTTTGGCGAGAAGCGCTAGCACTTGGTCCCTGTTCATCGTCTCGCCGCGCACGAAACTAAACCGCACAGTCGGCTCTTCGACTGCGAGCACTGGCAAAGACTCGATCAAGGCGCGCCGCTCCTCGGGCGTCAGCTTCTCCGTCGCGCGCCGGATTGCGTTGTTCGCAGAATTGATCCAGTTCACAAGCCCCAGGATCGGCCCGCGAAGGTCGGAAGGAAGTTCGTCGAACCCCGTGATCGGTGGGTCGTGTTGGATCGCGCCGATGGGCTGCTCGAACACGCTCTCGATTAGCGCAGACACCAGCCCCGACGCCGTTCGCCTTGCGCTGTCTTGATGGAGCGCCATGAGGGCGTCGGCCGATTGCAACGGCGAATCAATAGCGCGGTCGACGATCCCGAACCGGTACGCGTCGTTGAACGGTCGGCGCGGGAACAAGAGGTCGCTCTCCCTCATGTTCCCCACGAACAGCGCGTCGCGCACCCCCGCCCTCTCCGCCTCGGTCAGTTGCGACTGCGCAACGTCCGGCGAAACGAGAAGGAGGAACAACAGAAACCGACGCATTGAGCGAGTTTACAGCACTCTCCGGGAGGGCGAGCCGCACATCACTCCAATCCAAGAAACCCAGGGTGCAGGAACTCCCAAACGTTCGCGGTCGGAACCCTCACATCGTCGAACACCCGCTCATCGAACGGGACTGTGTTGTTCGCACGCCGGTCGCTGACGTACGTAAGCATGAGGCCGGTCGAAGACGAACCTTCAGGGGCTGAGCCAACCGAACAGTGCCCTCCGGGCGCGGCCAGCCGCAGCTCGAACGGCTCTTCGGCCTCGATCAGCGGGGAAACGACCTTCGTAGAGAGCTGCTCGAGGTTCCATGCGATCTCGTCAGTCCGCCCGTGGCGCTGCATCTCTTCGATCGAGTGGATCACAGCAAGCGACAACCGATGTGCCGATGCGTTCTCGCGGACCATGTCGTAGTTGGTCTGCAACTTCGTACCAAAAGCGTGTCGGTCGCCGTGCGAATACCCGACCAAACGACACAACCCTTGCATCCGCATCGACCCGCTCACGACGTGCACCACGTCGCCGCGCCGCAACGGCAAGTTGGGAAGGTCCGGTCGGAAGCCCTGCCCCCACGGCCACAGGCAGTTGAGCGAGGGCAACCCCTCCTCCCTCCGCATGTGATTGCTCTCGAGCGTGTTGAGCAGGTTGACCGAGTCGTCGATGAACCGCCGCAACAGTTCTTCACCCTCCCCCTTCGGCAACACGGAGAAAACGTCGTGGCCGAACGCATCACTGGGCGTCGCCGTGTGCATCTCGAGCGACCCGTTCTCCCATACCAGCGCGTGATCGAGGCCCGCCCCGCGCAACGGTGTCAACGACGGCGTCTTGAGCCGCGCTACCGCACCAAACAACGCGTCGAGCTCCGACACGAAGTCAGCAGCGCGTTCCTGCACGTCCGAAACTGAACTCAACACGCCAGTCTCGTCCACCGAACACAGCGTCAAGTGAAAGTGCACGCTCTTCTCGGGCGGCTCGTGCCCCAGAAAGGCGACAGTCAGCGGACCCTGTGCGACCACGGCCTCCACAGGGTTCATAGCCAGGAACGCGGCCTCCGGCGTCGCGCTCGGAGCCAGCGGCGCGAGCTTCACCACGGTCGCGTGCTCGATCACGTGCTGCAGCGCGGACGGCAACGACCGCAGCCCCGACTCACGGTCCGGGCCAGACGCAAGATACGGAACAACGATCGTCACGCGGCGCACATTCGCATTATGCGGGAGTGCGAGCGTCCCCGGTATCCTGCTTCGAATGCGCATCCTCGTGACCAACGACGACGGGATCAACGCCGAAGGGCTCGTCCACCTCGTCAACGTCGCGAGGATGTTCGGCGATGTCAAGATCGTCGCACCCGATGTCCAGCGCAGCGCGTGCGGCCACGGCATGACCATGCGCGACCCGCTGCGTGTCAAGGACGCGAACGTCGGTGGCATCGAGGCGCACACAGTCGACGGTCTCCCCGTCGATTGCGTTAACGTCGGACTCACCGTCTGCTGGCCCGACGGTTGCGACCTCGTCCTCAGCGGGATCAACGACGGCCCGAACCTCGGCTTCGACGTCACCTACAGCGGCACCGTCGCAGCGGCGATGGAGGCAGCGATCAACGGCATCCGCGGCGTCGCGATCTCTATGGCCGCGTTCCACCACGGCTCGCCTTTTCACTTCGAGACGGGAGCGAAGTGGCTCGGCGACAACTGGGACATGCTGATGTCGCTCGAAACCCAACGCCTCACGTTTTGGAACGTTAATGTCCCCGCGACGGAAGGCAAGGAGCTGAAGGGCCACGTGTTCTGTGCGATGGGCGACCGCGTTTACGAGGATCGCGTCGTCAGGCGCGAGGATCCTTGGGGCCGGCCGTACTACTGGCAGGGCGGCGTCGCCGTCATCAACCCCGACCAGCCCGGCACTGACGTCGAAGCGGTCGTCTCAGGATACGTTGCGATAACGCCAGTGACTGTTGACTGGACAGACTACAAGAGCCTGGCTGCCCTAAACCCTAAACCCTGAACCCTCCCAGTCACATCGCTCCGAAGTCGTTGACCATCCACTTCGCAACCGGACTGTCCTTGAATCCTTCCATGTATCCATCGAGCTCGAAGTCGCCGTCGATCCATCGCAGAATCCGGTGCGGAAACGTCGCGTGTACCTCCGGCTCCAAGGTTGGCGGCCAATCGAGTGACCTGTGCAACACCGAAGGCGAGATCGAAGCGTTGCGCGTGAGGTTCAGGATCAACACGTCACCCTCGATCCGCTCCATCGTCAGCGCGAGCGCGTTCGCGACCACCTCGTCGCGCGAGCGACCCTCGTTGTCGGGCATCGCGAGGGCGGCGAGCGTCATCGGCGACAGCTCGTGCATCGGAGTAGGCTTGTTCATGTCTCCGCGGCTCAGCTCGGAGAGCTTCTCCGGCTCGATCGGGTCAGCAGGAAGCAGCACTCGCGTGGCGGTCTTCCCTGTCATCCGTCGCGCACAGTCCTCATAAAGACAAACCACCGCAGCGTCTGTGCCACGCAGCGAGAGACCCAGGTTGGGGTGCATCGCAAAAACGTGCTGCGCGCGCGTGATCTCGAACATCCGCGACAACAGCCGCCCCATCAGGTCGAGCCGCTCGATGTTGGCGTCGAACAGCCGCACTTCCAAAGCGTGCTCAAAGCGAGGAGAGGCGATCGACGCGAGCACTGGAGGCGCGCAACGAAGGCTGCCCGCCCCCACCACCGTCACCACCTTGCGGCCCATGCGGCTATTCTACGCCCGAATGATCCACAGATTGCCTCGGGCTTGCTGCTCCAAAGTGTAGGAGCTACCGCTTCTTCGCAGACAGCCCGACCATCACCCCGCCGCCGAGCAGCGCGCCGAGCCCGACCATCATCCCCATCTTCCGCGCGTCCTCCCGCCCTTGATCCGTCACCGAAAGCTCCAGGCTCGCGCCACCGATGCTTCCGCCGACCGACTCCTTAGTGTCGTACATAAGGCCGTAGTAGCCGGCCGCGAGCAGCCCGCCAACCGCCAAGAGGATGCCGAGGGTTCTCATTGTCAAAGATTATGGACGAGCCGCGCTCCCGCTTCCGCTCTCGGCACCCCGGTATCCTCCCCGCACGGATGGACCGGTTCGACGACGATAGGCCAGAGCTCACCGGGAGCCTCATCAGCATGGAGTTCGGCCCCGGCGGCCGGATCAACCAGCTCTGGGCCAGCGACCCAGCTCTCCCCGACGAGGGCGACGACTTCCAGTTCGTTCTCCCCCCCGTCACCTTCGGCGAAGAGACCAGCGACGACTACGCCCCCGGCACCATCCTCCTGGGAGTGCGAACCGACCCGGATGGCCCGTGGGTCGTCAGCCGCAACACAAGGGCAAGGTCGCCGCAATCGAAAGAGGACGAGGAGTACGACGCCAGCTCCGTGTTCTTCGAGTACGACTTCCCTCTCATCGACGACCTCTCGGTGACCGGCCGTTTCTATGAGATCGGCGGCGTGGTCCCACAGATCGTGTGGGACGTAATGATCGAGAACAAGGGACGGCGCGCGATCGAGATCGGTGAGCTCGGGTTCCCGCTCGCGTTCAACAACCTGTACGACGGTTTCGGCTGGAGCGACGACCAGCTCCAAAAGCTGTGGAACTCGCGCGTCTACATCCACAAGTTCATCGGCGGCGGCGCGTCGTGGGTCTTTGCGCAACGCATGACCGCCGCAACGCCCGGGCTCCTGATCTTCCCGGGCGACGGCACAAGCTGGGAGTTCTACAACCACGTCTCCGCGTCGCTGAACACGCCGTACCAGTGGGAGGGCATCCCCGTCGTCTACGTGTTCAGTCGCGCGACGATCGAACGAGAACGCGTCGAGGGATGGAGCAACGAGCACACGGCCCTCATCCTCGAGCCCGGCGACAGTCGCGTCGTGCAAACCCGTTTCGTTCCGTGCGAGAGCGACAAACAGGAAGGCGTACACCAGACCCTCGTCGCCTGCGAAAGGCCATC
>JANWJY010000178.1 GCA_025451715.1 Fimbriimonadaceae bacterium
CCTCGCGACCAGGTCGAGGGCGTCGTCGCGGAACGCGGCGACGACCGCTGTGGACCCGATGAACGCCCGGCGTGTGAGCATGCCGCGGGTTTACCCCGCGGAGTGCAGAGTGCGGAGTGCTGAATGTACAACGGGCAGGGGGTTGGAGCTGTTCAACCCCGTCCCAGGATCACATCTAGCGCTCTGCTCGCGTTCGCGCAGCGTAGAGCGGGGTTTGAGGGGTAGTGCGGGATCATCTCAGCGGTGAGCGGACCTTCGTAGCCCACTTCCTTGAGCGCGGACATAACTCTGTCCCACAGCACGTCGCCCTCGCACAGATCGACGAACCCCTCGACCGTTCCAACGGCGCGTCGAAAGTCTTTCACGTGCACAGCCTTGATGCGATGTCCGAGGATCTGGATCCAGTGGTCGGGGTGGCCGAACGCCATCACGTTGCCTACGTCGAAGTACGAGCCGATCCACGGCGACTCGAACTGGTCGATGAACTGCTTCATTTCCAAAGGAGACAACAGGAACTTGTTCCACACGTTCTCGATCCCGACGCTCACCTCGCATTCCGCCGCGAGCGGCAGCACTTTTTCTAGACCTTCAGTTGCGCGTTCCCACACCACACCATAGTTCTGTGCGGGAACCTCGGGCATGAAGAACACGTCGACCGCGCCGGGGATCGTGAGGAGCGTTGATGCGCCGAACCACGACGTGATCCGCAGCATTCTCTCTAGCGCGTTCAGCGCTTTCGTGCGGTCCTGCTCGGACGCGCTTGCGAGGTTGTATCCCCAGTACGTGCCGCTCGCCATGGTCATGACCTTCAAGCCGTGCGACTCAGCACGCGAGACCGCGTCTTCGCAGAACGACTGGGTCACGTCGAGGTTCAGCTCGCCGCTGTCTCCGATCGCGGGCTCCACGCTCTCAAACCCGTCCCGCTTGGCCATCGCGAAGAACTCGTCCAGAGTGGGCGAGCCAGGGTACGACCAATAGTTGATTCCTTTCAGGTTCATTTGGTGAGCCTCGATTCGATCTGCCGCACTTCCTCTAGAACGTACCTGAGCGACTCGCGCGATGACTCGGGCGTCACGATCTCCGGCATTTTGTCCCCGGCGATGCAACTCACGAAGTACGCGAGCTCGTTGTAATAACCGCCGAGGGAAGAGAGGTTGCCGGTTGTGCCGCTCGCCTCCATCTGCTTCGCCTCGTGCTTGTGCGCGGATTTGCCCTCCTCATAGATCCACAGCTCTCCGTCGCGGTAGATCGCTGCGCCTCTCTCGAACACCGCGCGGAACTCCATTCGGAACGGCGCACCCTGGGGAAGGTTCCACCCGCCCTCGAGTTGCACGACGCACGACCCGTAGTCCATCGTCGTGAAGAAGTGCCCCACGCCTCGCGCGTCGCGGTTGCCGTGCGCGACCATCGACTTCGGTTCGCCGAGCAGGTACAGCGCAAAGTCTGTGTCGTGGATGTGCATGTCCATACCGCCGCCGGCCATCGCGGGATCCGCCGCCCACTGGTCGACGGTGTACGCAGGGAACGCGCCGTAGCGAGTGAGGTTCAGCGACAGCAACGGGCCCATCGATCCTCCGTCGACCAGCGACTTCAGCACTTCATACTCCGGCCAAAAGCGGATGCAGTGTCCGACCATCATCTTCACGCCGCTGTGCTTTGCCGCCGCGACCATTTTGTCGGCGTCTTCGATTGTCAGTGCCATCGGCTTTTCGCACATCACGTGCTTTCCGGCGTTGCACGCCGCGATCGAGAACTCCGCGTGAGCGCTCGTCGGCAGGCAGACGTCGACCATGTCGATCGCCGTGTCTGCGAGCATCTCGTCGTAACTCGCGTAAACGTGCCCGCCCCACTTCTCGACGAACGAGGCTGCGCGATCCGGTTTCTCGTCCCAGACTCCCACGAGCGACGCGTCATCGAGCACGGAGTACACGTTTGCGTGCATCGTGCCCATAAACCCGCAACCGACCAGTCCGACCTTAACCATGGATGCGGTAAAGATACCAACTTGACGTCTGTCTGGTTCGAACATCCGGCACGCTAGCCCAGGACCCCCGTTTTGCCTCCTGCCCCAAAGCGTCAGAGTTAAGAGGGAACACTCCATGACCTGGGCCACGATCCTGCTCGCCGCGACTTCGGGACTGACTTCGATCCATGTGTCGCCGCTCGGCGACGACCGGGCCGACGGCTCGAGCTCGCGCCCCGTCGCAACGTTCGAGCGCGCCCTTTCGCTGGCGGACGGAGGCGACACCATCGTCGTGCACGAAGGCGACTACCGGATCTCCAGAGCGATCACGATCGGCGCGGACAAGAGCGGCCTCAAAGTCATCGGCGAAGGCAACGCCATTTTGCGCGGTGGCGTGAAGATCCCATCGTCGCTGTTTGCTGCACCGCAAGGCGAGGCTGCACAAGATCTCCCATCTTCGGCGCGTAACAACGTCAAGGTCGTCGACCTCAAGAAGCTTGGCGTTGGAAAGCCACCGCAGCTCCAGCGGCGCGGATTCAACCACAGATCGAACATGGCGCCGTTCGAACTCTTCGTCGGCGACAAGCCGCAGACCCTTGCGCGATGGCCGAACAACGGGTATCTCCGCACGGGGCAGACCACCGACGGGGGGCGGCCCTCGTTCGCACTGAGCGACCAACGGCCGTCGCAGTGGAGGAACGTCGACGACGCGTGGGTCTACGGGTACTTCCGATGGGACTGGGCCGACGACAGCATCCCTGTCGCAGACTTTCGCGACGGGCGCGTCACGCTCTCTGCATCGCACTCCTACGGCGTCATCGCCAACAAGCCGTTCTATTTTGAGAACGTGCTCGAAGAGCTGGACAGCCCCGGCGAGTACTTCATCGACCGCAAGAACGACCTGCTTTACTTCTGGCCGTCCGATCCGAACGGTGATGTCTACCTTTCCGTCGCCGATCACAGCATGCTGCGCATCATCGACGGTACCGATGTGACGATCGACGGGCTCCGGTTCGAGACGAGCCGCGCGGCCCCGGTGGAGATCGCGGGCGGCAGGCGCGTCACGATCAAGAACAGCGTGTTCCGCAATATCGGGATGTACGGCGTCAAGATCAGCAACGGAGCGGGTCACAGGATTGAAAGCTCGCGGTTCACCGACCTTGGCGAAGGTGGCGTGCTGCTTTACGGTGGCGACCGCGCGACCCTCACACCCGCTGGCCACGCCGTCGTCGACTCCGTCTTCGAGCGGTTCATGCGACGGTCGCGCACGCTCAGGCCCGGCGTGGACGTGTACGGGGTGGGCATGATCGTGAAGGCGAACACGTTCACTGACGCGCCGCACTCGGCGATCGTGTTCCACGGCAACGACCACGTCATCGAGGACAACTTCTTTGGCGACCTGCTCGACGAGACCGGCGACGGCGGGGCGGTGTACGGCGGTCGCGACTGGGCCGCGCGCGGCACGCAGATCCGTCACAACCTCTTTTACAAGATCCACGGTGAAGGCAACGTCGAGAACGGCGTGTACCTCGACGACCAGATCAGCGGAGTCACGATCGAGGAGAACGCGTTCGTGGACTGTCGCCTTGGACTGATGGTCGGCGGCGGTCGCGACAACGTCGTGCGCGACAACCTATTTTATGACTGCGACCGGGCGCTGCACTTGGACTCTCGCGGACTGGGATGGAGGGCGTACGGTTTCAACGAGCTCAAGTCCATTCTCGAAAAGGTGCCGTACCAGAGCGCGGCGTGGACGCGCAAGTATCCGGGCATCGAGCGGACACTGCAAGACGAGCCGATGGCGCCGAAGGGCAACATTGTCTCGGGCAACGTCCTGCTCAAGTCCGGTCGCGACACCGACATGCTGGAAGCCGCTTTCCGCAGCAAGAGCGATGTGCGCGAGAACACGAGCGCAGACGGCGAGTGGGACGTCCGCGTCACCGGCAGGACGCTCGTGATCGGCCCGCGCGCGATGGCCCGCATCCCGCAGGGGATGCACAGCCTCGCCCGCACCTACGGCCCGCGCGTGTCTGTTCCGTCGAACTGACCGCGGACCTAGGCTAAACTCACAGCCACCATGCTGGGCCTCGTCTTCGCCGCGATCGCAAGCGGAGCAATCCAGGACGCCCACACCTATCGAGGGATGTCTGTGGACCTGAAAACACTCGCACCGAACGCCAACCCGATGGCGCCGATCGTCGAACGCTTCTCCGTCGACCGCCGCGACCTCGACCGCGTCTACGACGTCGAGACCTCGCTGGCCACGTTCAAAGGACGGCGAGACTTCTATTCCGATTGGCTGAGTGCGCTCAAGTCGCTCCCGTTTGAGAGTTACCCGATCGAGGCGAAGGTCGACTATGTCCTGCTCAAGAACCGGATCGAGGGCGACCTCGCCGCGCTCGACGTGCAGGAGAAGCGGCTGCAGAAGGCGGCGAAGTATCTGCCCGACCTCACGACGATCGTCGCGTTCATCGAGGCGAACAGGCAGATGCAGCCGGTCGACCCGAAATTGGCCGCCGAGAAACTGACTGCCCTTGCGGACGGCCTCGCCAAGAAGCAATCCCAACTTCCTGCTCCCGCTCCTGCTTCTGAAGAGCCCGATGCGCGGTTCGCGGCCGACCTCGTCAACAACATGAAGACCGGCCTCAAGGACTGGTTCGACTTCTTCAACGGTTACGACCCCGAGTTCTCGTGGTGGTGCAAGAAACCGTACGAGCAGGCCGACCAGGCGCTCGACCGCTACGTCAAGAACCTCAGGGAGCGCGTCGCGAAAGTCGATGGGGACGAGATCACAGGCGACCCCGCCGGACGTGAGGCGCTTCTCCTCGACCTCAAGCACGAACTCATCGCATACACGCCAGAAGAGCTGATCGAAATCGCGAACAAGGAGTTCGCGTGGTGCGAGAAGGAGATGCTCAAGGCGTCGCAAGCGCTCGGGTTCGGCAGCGACTGGAAGAAGGCGCTCGAGCACGTCAAGGGCCTGCACGAGGAGCCAGGCGGACAGCCTCAGATGATCAAGGACCTCGCTTGGGGGGCCATCGAGTACCTCGAGAAGAACGACCTCGTCACAGTCCCAGCCTTCGCGAAGAGCGTCTGGCGGATGGAGATGATGTCGGCGGAGCGGCAGAAGGTCTCTCCGTTCTTCCTCGGCGGCCAGACGATCCTCGTTTCGTTTCCCACCGATACGATGACGAACGAGGAGAAGGAGATGTCGATGCGCGGCAACAATCGCCACTTCGCAAAGGCGACCGTGCACCACGAGCTGATCCCCGGACACCACCTGCAGGGGTTCATGAACGCCCGCTATAACACGCACAGGTCTGCATTTCGGACTCCGTTCTGGACCGAAGGCTGGGCGCTGTGGTGGGAGTTCCTACTGTACGAGCGCAACTTCCCGTCGACGCCGGAGGACAAAGTCGGCTTCCTCTTCTGGCGCATGCACCGCTGTGCGCGCATCATCTTCTCACTGCGGTTCCACTTGGGAGAAATGACTCCACAGGAGTGTGTGGACTTCCTCGTTGAGAAGGTCGGGCACGAGAGTGCGAACGCAGAGGGCGAGGTGCGTCGATCGTTCAACGGCTCGTACCCGCCGCTGTACCAGCTCGCTTACATGACCGGCGCGCTGCAGCTTAGATCGCTTTACGCCGATCTTGTGCGGTCGAAGAAGATGACGGACAAACAGTTCCACGACGCGATCTTGCAACTGAACAACATGCCGATCGACGGGATACGCATGATCTTGACGAACACCGCACCTCCGCGCGACTACCACACGACGTGGAAGTTCTATAGAGACCCATAAGACGACTCCCGGCATTAACTCCAGCCCCTTGAGCGAACGTCTTAAAGGAATAGCCCCCTTGAGGCCGACGTGAAGAGAACTGCGCTGCTCGTGCTCCCGATGCTCCTCGCTGGTTGTGGAGGCGGCGGCGGTTCCGTCACGATCACTCCGCACCCAGGTACCAACGCGAGCCTCAACGGGCGGCAGATATTCCTGAGCGACTCGCCTTGGAACACGCCGGTGGACACCGCCGACGTGGATCCGAACTCCGACGCGATCATCGCGAACATAGGCGCGAACGACGAGTTCCACCCGGACTTCGGCGCAAACTGGAACGGCGGACCGTTCGGGATCCCGTACGTCGTCGTCGACGGCAATCAACCACTAGTATCGATGTCGTTCGGCTACGACGATGAAAGCGATCCCGGGCCGTATCCGATTCCGCCGAACGCTCCGATCGAAGGGGGTGCGAACAGCAGCGGTGACCGGCACGTGTTGGTCGTCGACGAGGACAACTGGGTGCTCTACGAGATTTTCGACGCGCACAGGCAGGGAAGCGGTTGGTACGCGGGCTCCGGCGCGGTGTGGGACATGAACACCAACCACTATCGCCCGGCCGGATGGACCTCCGCTGACGCTGCGGGTCTGCCGATCCTCGCCGGTCTCGTGCGTTACGACGAAGTGGAGGCGGGCGCGATCAATCACGCGCTACGGTTTACGGTGAACGTAACGCGAAAGGCGTACATCTTTCCCGCGAGCCACTGGGCTTCTAACAACACCGATCCGTTGCGCCCGCCGATGGGGATGCGCGTGCGGCTGAAGGCTTCGTTCGACATCTCCGGTTATCCGCCGCAGGCGCAGGTCGTGCTTGCCGCGCTGAAGAAGTACGGGATGATGGTCGCGGACAACGGGTCCGATTGGTATGTGAGCGGCACGGCCGACGCGCGCTGGGACGACGACCAGATCAACACTTTGAAGCAGTTGCGGGGAAGCAACTTCGAAGTGATCGAGATGGAGAACGTGATCAGCGGATAGTACGTCTGGAGTGCGGCGGCTTGCCGCCGCTTAGATGGACGCGGAGCTTGATCCGCGCGCCGAGGCAAGCCTCGGCGTCTTTAGCGCAGGCAAGCCTGCGCACTCCGCTCACTTCTTCGCCTTCCCAGCCACTACGATAGCGATTCCGCCGAGGATGAGCACGCCGGAGACGACGAGGGAGACGGTGAGTTCCTCGCCGATGAACGCGACGCCGCCGAGCGCAACGATCACTGGCACCGCGAGCTGCACCACCGCCGCCCGTGTCGCGGTCAGGCCCTTGAGCGCGTGGTACCACACGACGTAGCCGAGGCCGCTGGTTATCGCGCCGCTCACAATGGCGAGCATTACACCTTTCCCTGACAGGTGAGCCGTGGTCAGACCGAGAGCGACAAGCAGTACGATTGGGAACGCGAAGACTACCGAACGAACGAAGTTGCCCGCAGTAGCGAGGGAGGGATCGGGAACGCCTCGGCCAAGAAGGGAATAGAACCCCCACGAAACCCCGGCGAGCGCCATGAGCGTTCCGCCGATCAGCGAAGGCGCCTCGAGCTTTGGTAGGAAGAGATACACCAAGCCGCCGAGCGCGACAGCGAGACCGGTCCATTCCAACCCCGTGGGTCGCTCACCCTTCGCGATGCCGACGACGACCATCGTCGCCTGCACGCAGCCGAACAGGATCAGTCCTCCCGTCGCGGCCGAGAGCGAGAGATACGCGAACGAGAACGCTGCCGCATACGCAAAGAGGAAGAAAGCCATGGGCCAGGAGCCAAAGGATGTCTTCAGGAGCGACGCGCGCGCGCTGTGAGCAAAGTCGCGTGCACGCTGCCAGGGAGGGACGATGACAAGGAGTAGGAATAGTGCGCCCGACACTAATCGCAACGCGGTGAACGAGGCCGCGTCGATCTCCCCATCCTTGAGCGCCAGCCGGCACATCACCGAGTTCGCCGCGAAGGCGAACAGGGTGACGACGGTCAGGAGCAGGGTGCGGGCGGACAAGGCTAAACGCTACCCGGTGGAGTGCGGCGGCTTGCCGCCGCCATTCGGGCCGAAGCTTGCTTCGGCCGTCGCTCGAGGCAAGCCTCGAGCCGATTCGAGCGGTGGCAAGCCACCGCACTCCGCTCGACCGGATAACATCCACGCATGACGACCCTACTCGTCGCCCTCGCCATCGCCGCCCCGCAGGACGGGGGTTCGCTCGCCGACCTCGCCAAGCGCATCGACGGCCAAAGCCGCCGCGCGACCAGCACGCGCCGGGAGAACGCGCAGGGCCAGTACGAGCGAACTGCCAAGCCGGTCGGCGACCTGCTCGAGCACAGCAACCGCGACAACTTCCGCGTCTTGCCCGGCGAAACGCATGTGCTGATGGACGAGCAAGGGCCGGGCGTCATCACCCACATGTGGATCACGTTCCTCGGCCCTGAGCGGCAGGACTGGGCGCCGAACGGAAGCGCGACGCACCAAGACATGCTGCTGCGTGTTTATTGGGACGGCAGCGACAAAGCCGCGATCGAGGCGCCGGTCGGCGACTTTTTCGCCAACTGCTTCGGAGAGCGCCGCTCGGTTGTCAGCCTTCCCGTCATCGTCGAAGACGCCGACTCGTACAACTGCTTCTGGCACATGCCGTTCCGCAAGTCGGCGAGGGTCGAGATCGTCAACCAGGGCACGCAGAACATCAACCTGCTCTACTACAACATCGACTGGATCAAGAAGGACTCGCTGCCGAGCGACACGCCGTACTTTTATGCGCAGTACCGGCAGGAGTACCCGGCGGAGGGCGGCAAGGATTACGTCGTTCTCGAAACAACCGGCAAGGGCCACTACGTTGGCACCGTGATGGCCGTTCGCTCGCGCTCGCCGTCGTGGTTCGGCGAGGGCGACGAGAAGGTCTACATCGACGGCGAGAAGGACGCCTCGATCTGGGGCACTGGCACCGAGGACTACTTCCTCAGCGCTTGGGGCTTGCAAACTACGAGCACGCCGTACTTCGGCACGCCGTATTTCGACCAGTGGGGCATCGTTGGTGGGCACACGAGCGCGTACCGGTGGCACGTCAACGATCCGCTCGTGTTCGAAAAGGGCATCAAGGTCACGTTCGAGCACTTCGGATGGATCAGCCCCGACGAGAACAAAGAGAACCGCGCGATGTCGTGGAACGAGCGCGAGGACGACGTCTCGAGCGTCGCGTTCTGGTACCAGACGGGCACTCCGACGTTCGCAGCGCGTGCGCCGAGCGGGCCAGAGAGGAGGCTGCCGAACATCGAGCGCACAATCGTGTACGCGCGTGATGGGATGCAGCACGGCGAAGGCGCGGCAGAGAAGCAGCAGCTCGACCTCTATCCGGGTGCGCAGATGCTCTACATGCCGAAGTCTGCCGAGAACACGTTCATCGAGATCCCGTTCGAGGTGACTAAGAAGGAGCCTTTGCGGCTCCTTCTCAACATGACGACCTCATACGACTTCGGCCGCTATCAGGCGTACGTCGATGGCGTCAAGGTCGGCGGTGTCATGGACTTTCACTCGGTCAAGGTCGAGAGCAGAGAGTTCCACCTCCTCGACTTCTGGCCCGATGTGGGGAAGCACACTCTTAGGCTCGAGTGCGTCGGAAAGCGTCCGGTCTCCGACGGCTACTATCTCGGAATCGAATCGGTCCGGCTCCGCGAGCGGCGCCCGCGCGTCTTTGAGATGGGGTGGGACAAGGACAAGGACTGGAAGAAGAACCCCGTACTGTACGGATAGTCACCGATGAGACAAACGGACGCAGTGAAGCCTAAGACCAGCGACGCCCGCTGGGTGCGCAGCCTTGCGATGCTCGTGTGGCTCGTGGTCGTGGTCGTGGTCTCGTCGCTCTATCTCGTTACGCGCGACGATCTCCAGTTCTCGTTCTGGTCGGTCTTGTGGCTGGTCGTTCTGACGGCGCTCATCGCCGCGGCGGGACTGTTCTATGTCCGAGACTCGCGCCGGCCCAAGGGCGAACCAGAGAAGCCGGACGCGAAGGACCGCGTCGCGCTCCTGATCGTGCACGGCATGGGCGTCCAAGACCGGTTCCAAATGCTCGACGACTTCGCGCGATCGATGCCGGTCTACACCGACGCGTACGCGAGTAGGGTACGGCTTCTGACGGGAGCACCTAAGA
>JANWJY010000179.1 GCA_025451715.1 Fimbriimonadaceae bacterium
GGCGGCGTGTTGAGCATCCACCCGTTCTCCGCCTGGACCTTGTAGTCGAGCATCGGCGGCAGACCCGACGGCACGCGGTCCAACAACGACTCGCGAACGATCACGATCGTCGCGCCCGCGGGGCCGCAGTTTTTCTGCGCGCCAGCGTAGATCAGGTCGTACTTCGAGATATCGATCGGGCGTGACAGGATGTTCGACGACATGTCGCATACGACCGTCGTACCAGTCAGGTCGGGGTCGGCCATGTAGTCCACGCCCTGGATAGTCTCGTTCAGCGTAAAGTGGAAATAGTCTGCGCCCGGCGTCAGCTTCAGCGACCCGTATGAGGGCGCACGGTCGTAGTTCGACTCCTTTCCGTCCCACACCACGTTGACCGTGCCAGGCACGCCCGGCTTCACCGCCTTTTTCCCCCACTCGCCCGTCACCGCGTAGTCGGCCGTCCCGCGTAGGAAGTTCATCGGCACCATCGTGAACTGCAGGGACGCGCCACCTTGGAGAAACAAAACCTTGTACGAGTCTGGGATCCCCGCCAACTTTCGCAGAGAAGACTCCGCTTCTTCCGCGATCTTCATGAACGCCTTGCCGCGATGGCTCATCTCCATCACCGACATCCCCGCCCCCTGCCAGTTCATGATCTCGTCGCGCGCCTGCTCCAGCACCTCGACGGGCATCACGCCCGGCCCGGCGGAGAAGTTGAACACGCGACCCGGTGCCTGTACCATGGCACTAGTTTAGCCGCTCGCACCGTCCGGCCCAGAACCTGCCAAAATGAATTCATGCGGGTCGTCATTGGGGTCGTTTTGGTCGGTCTGGCACTATGCGGATGTGGCGACAAACCGCCGAAGGACGTTGACGACACTGAACCGGCCAAGCCGACAACTGCGAAGCAGCAGCCCGTCGAGCCCGCTTCCCTCGCAGGGAAGTACGTGGGCACCCTCACCGGCGAAGAGAGGCCCGAAGACTCGCCACTGCCACCCTCAATCCGTGAAGTCGTAGGCGATGCCGTCTTGACCCTGACCGCAGAAAACCAGCGGTTCACGATGACCCACAAGGGCCTTAACCTGGAGGGCACCTACAAAGTCGACAAAGATCAGCTCGTGCTCCAGGTCGAGCGGGTCGAGGGCGTGAACCAGGACTCACTCGCCACGGTCGACCTCGCCGCCAACAAGAAAGCCGGCAAGGAGCCCTCGAACCCAGAGATGCTCAAGCTGTTCCAGGAGATCCTGTTCCTGACAGACTGGCGGTTCAAGCTCACCAAGGACGGGTTCGACCAGCTGGGAACAGGCAGCTCGCCACCGCGGTATCAGTTCAAACGGAAGCTCGATTAGGCTCAAACCCTGTTTTTTTCTACCTAATCGCAAGATTCCGTCGTACAATTCTATTCTGGGGTTCGGCCCCGGGCCAATGATGCCAGCCGGAATCGTCTCGCTCAGTTACGACGGCTCCCAGTTGTGCCACCTAGAGACGGTCTTCCCACAGCTCGAGGAGTGCGGGTTGAAGGGGACCTTCTACTGTGAGCCTGCGCTCCTGCTCGAGAGCCTTCCCGAGTGGGCGCACGTCCTTGCGTGCGGCCACGAGCTGGGGAACGGCGCTCTCCACGGCGCAGTGCTCGACGACGGCTCGCTCCCCGGGTGGTCGCTCCAGATGGTCGAGGACGACGTCGCAGAAGCCAAGGCGCTGATCGACGACCTCTTCCCGGAGCAGAAGCGGCACTCCTTCGCCTTCCCCTGGGGCGCGGCGCTTAGCGACGGCCTCGACGTCACACCCGCCGTCCACGGCGTCTACGAGGTCGTGCGCTCTGGAGTGCACGGCGTGAACAAGCTCCCGCCCAACCCCAAGCACGTCCTCTGTGTGCACTGCGACGACTACGACGCCCACGAGATGGTCGAGCTGGCCAAACACGCGCTCGAGTCCTCGACTTGGGTAGTTTTCTCCTTCGACGGTGTCGGCGCAGGAGCGCGCGCGATCGACGCGTACGCCCACCGCGACCTCTGCGGCTTCCTCGCCACAGACCCGCGCTTTACAGTGATGCCCGTCTCCGATGCCGTCAAGACGCTCGTATCGCAAAGGGCTCCGAACTACAAGCTGGTCTGAGCCTCCACGAACCTGATGACAGCCAGAACACGGTACTTAGCAAAAATACTAGGTCCCTCCCTCGTCGTTCCAGTCGTCGTAGAAAAGTAGGTGAGGCAAACAGATGAGCAGTCCGTTGAGGTCCGTTTTGTTCACCACAGTTTTCGCGGCCACGGCCGCAGTGTCGATCCTCGTTAGCGCGTCCGGTGGAGCGTCAGGGCTCTCTGTAGGAAACCCATCGCCTGAACCGGAAGTGATGCCGCTTGATCCAGGTGTGCCATGCCCGTGCCCATGCCCGTGGTCACACGACATCCCCTTGGAGTGGCAGACCTTCAGCGCAAGCTGTTTCTACACCCCTCACGTGGGAAGCTACTGGAAGAACATCCGGACCACCAGCGTCTTCCGGTCGACCTCCGATCCGACGTTCTACTACACGACTTGCAGAAACGCTGCCCCGGGACCGTGCGTTGACTTCGTCAATGACGATCCTGGGTGCGCGCCGGGGAACTGCGCACCATAGGTCAACATGAGCGCCTCCCACCGAGCATCAAATAGGTTTGCATTTACGCTGCTGGAAGTGCTCACTGTTGTGGCTGTGCTGACGATAATCGCAGCGATAGTGGCACCTGTGATCGTTCGATCAAAGGACGCGGCGCGCAAGACGAACGACCTCTCGAACATGCGCCAACTGGGGGTCGCGGCAGCGATGTATCTCGACTCCTATGGCTTTTCGCCGAGTGGGTGCACGAACGTGGTGGATGCGGGCCTTGCGCCTAAGGAGTTGTGCGCAGGGATGCTCGATCCGTATCGCGAGGGTCTTGCAAACCGCCTAGTCAAGGGACTCGCGAACAATTCAACGTACTACAGCGGCCTCGAGGCGACATATCGGCTGAGTTTTCCTGGTCTCAGGGAGTTCGGAGTGCCGGACTATCTGATCGATGACGTCGTCCAGCAAGATATGGCCGTCGGTTGGTTGGTCGACCTCGCTCCGAGCGACAACATTCCCGAAATCGAACCCTATCTCAGTTCTTCATTGACCGGGCGCTATCGCCGGCTCCTCCTAGACGGTTCGGTGCAATGGCGGCACCACCAGCTTGTGAACATTCGCAAGGGCGGCCCGAAGGGTTGGATGCCGATCATGCTGTTTGCCGACGTGGACGAACCATGGGTGATCTCGAAAAGCGATTTCTTGCATTAGGCACGAGCATCTACGCGAGCTTGTTCTTGGCTTACGGCGTGCGCTCGCTCGTCATCGGCGTGAGCAGCCCGCTCTGGATGCTCGTCGAGGGCCTGCTTGCCGCCGCAATTGGCCTTTTCGGGTTCTGGCGCCTTTCAAACGGGGCTCCGCTCGTTCCTACCGTGCTCCTCGTGTCGCTGATCCACGTCGGAATCAGACTTGGTGAACCGATGTTCTCAGGCTTGACCGACTCGCACATGCAGCCGTTGTTCGTCTTCGTTTTGTTCCTCGGCGGGCTGGTTCTCACGTCGGTCTGGTTCCTCGTATCACGCCTGATCGCCAATTCAATCGTTGGAGCGAGAGCTTGAGCCCTGCTCGAATCCTGCAACTGGCGCTGTTCGTGCTCACGTTCGTGCTCTTCAGGGCCGTGGGCGAGCTAACGCTCGTGTACCTCGGTCATGAGTCTGTCGGTCTTCTAGGAGCGATGGCTCTCGCCTCTCAGCACGCGCTCATCGTCGGGCTGCTCGCCGTGCTGCTCGCATCGAAGTTTGGCGAGCGCACTTACCGACTGGCGCCGATGATGCTTCTGTCGCTTACGCTCTTCCTCGGCATGTTAGGGTTTGGGGTCTCGCGGGACTGGAGCCAGTTCGGAACCTTCGTCGAGGTATCGCTCGACACAGCGTACGTGATGGCCCTGACCGTGCTCGCGTACTTTGCCTCAATGGTGTTGGCGAGAAGCGCGCGGCTCCCAGACATCTCAGAACTGCAAACCATGCCGGACGCTCCATTGAGTCCCGACGAGCCGGACTGACGAGCGGCCCCGGTATCCTTCCTCACCAGTGGAGCCGACCCGTTCCGAGTTCCTGTTCATGGACAGCCCCCTGTGGAAGGCGGTCTTCTACCTCGTCACCTTCGCGACCCTCGGCTACATGGCCTGGCAGTTCGCCAGGCGCTCGCGAGAGTGGATGAAGGGCAAACCGGTCGAGTGGCGGTCCGACTGGGTGAAGAACATCCTGCTCAACGTGATCGGCCAGAAGCGGGTCCAAGCCAGCCGTCCGAAGTCCGGCGCGCCGATGCACCTGCTGCTGTTCTGGGGGTTCCTCGCGCTGTTCGTCGCGACCACACTGCTCGCGATCGCCACCTATTCGCCGCTCATCGGTATTCCCAACTTCCATAAGGGGCTCTACTACTTGATCTTCGAGACCACTTTCGACGTCCTCGGTCTGTTCTTCGTCGCAGGGGTCGTGTGGGCCATCGTGCGCCGCGCAAAAGCAGTGAGAAACCCAGCCAGCCCGATCAGCCACCAGCCTTCCGACTGGTGGGCTCTCGTTCTGCTGCTCATGCTCGGCGTCACCGGATACGTCCTCGAGGCCGCGCGCATAGCGAGCGACCCCAAGCCGTGGGACACCGCCTCACCGGTCGGCTACGCGCTCGCACAGGCCCTCGGCCATCTCGGCCCGAGCACTTACGTCGCGGTCTGGTGGTTCCACATGATCTGGGTGTGGGCGTTTTTCGTCTCGATCCCGCACATGCGACTGAAGCACATGGTCACGGCCACGCTCGTCGCGGCGGGCGTGCACGAGAGCCCGATGGGGCGGCTCGAACCGATCACGATGGAGCAGGTCGAACTGACAGGCAAGATCGGCGTCGAGCTCGCGACCGAGTTCGACCGGTGGAAGCTCCTGTCGCTCGATGCGTGCATGTCGTGTGGCCGCTGCACAGAGGTCTGCCCCGCCTACAACGTCGGCAAGTCCCTCAACCCCAAGAAGGTCGTCGCCGACATCTTCACCGCGCTCCAAACTGGCGCGAACGTGCCGACCACCGTCACCGAAGAGGCGCTCTGGGCCTGCACCACCTGCAACGCATGCGTCGAGGCGTGCCCTGTCCACATCCAGCACGTGCCCATGATCATCGACGCGCGACGCAACCTTGTCGCCGAGGGCAAGCTGAGCGGCACTGGCGCTGTCATGCTTCGCCAAGTCGGCAGCACGGGCCACGCCTGGGGCCAGGCTCAGGGCAGCCGCGAGGACTGGATGAAGGGGCTCGACGTCCCGGTCTGCCGCGACGGCCAGCCGTTCGAGTACCTGTTCTGGGTCGGATGCGCGGGGGCCACCGACCCGAAC
>JANWJY010000180.1 GCA_025451715.1 Fimbriimonadaceae bacterium
ACGTGCCGCACACTGGGACACGGAATAAATCACCACCTCCCGACCAAGTCCGCCATGTCCGCGTTCCCACCCGTGATCACAATCCCCACACGCTTCCCCTTCACATCCATCTTCCCGGACATCACTGCCGCCGCACCTAGCGCCCCCGTCGGCTCCACCACCGTCTTCATCCGTTCGAAGAAGAACCGTGTGGCAACCAATAGCTCGTCGTCTGATACTGTGAGCATGTTCATGACGTTCTTCTGGATTAGAGGAAACGTGATCAAACCCAGCGACGTCGTGCGGGCCCCGTCCGCGATCGTATCGGGCGACCGATCAAGCTTCACGATCTCCCCCGCGCGAAACGACTGCTGCCCATCGTTCCCCGCCTCCGGCTCTACGCCGTAGATTGCGACCTCCGGTCGATAGTGCTTCGCTGCGACAGAGCACCCCGACAGCACCCCGCCCCCACCGACCCCACACACGAAAACGTCGAGACCGGACACCGACTCGAACAGCTCCTTTCCCGCCGTCCCCTGCCCCGCGACGACGTGCGCGTGGTCGTACGGAGGAACAAGGGTCAGACCGCGCTCGGCAGCGATCTTGTTCCCCAGCTCTTCGCGCACCTGTTCCTCGCGGTCGTACAGCACGACCTCCGCCCCATAACCCGCGACCGCGTCTTTCTTGAGCTGCGGCGCGTCGTGGTTCATCACCACCACCACCGGCACGCCCAACAGACGGCCAGCGAGCGCACACGCCGCGCCGTGGTTGCCAGACGAAAAGGTCAGCACGCCGTTCTTCTTCTGCTCGTCAGTGAGCTGGACAAAGGCGTTGTACGCCCCGCGGAACTTGAACGCCCCCGCGCGCTGGTAGTTCTCCGCCTTGAAGAACGCCGTGCAACCCGTCATCGCGTCGAACGTGCGCGACGTCAGCACCGGAGTGTGGCTCGCAACCCCCTCGAGCCGCGCAGCGGCCGAAACGATATCTTGGAACGTGACCGGCATCCGCCAGATTGTAGACGCCCGCGTCCCCTCTCCCTTGGGAGAGGGCTAGGGAGAGGGTGTCAACCATGAGAGTCCTTTCGATGTTCAGCCTAAACCCGAAACCCGATACCCTGCACCCGATTCCCCCTACCCTGTAAACTACACGTCGACCCATGCCGAACACGTCGAACCGCGCCCACCGCGCGCCCGAGTCACCGATCCGCAAGCTCGCCCCGTTCGCCGACGCCGCCGTCAAAAGGGGCGTCAAGATCTACCACCTCAACATCGGGCAGCCCGACATCGACTCGCCCGAGTCGTTCTGGAAAGCGGTCCGCGAGCCGTCACGCAAGGTGCTGGCGTACAGTCCCTCGCCGGGTCTTCCCGAACTAAGAGAAAAGCTAGCCAAGCGTTACCAGGGTATCGGCATCAATGTCACTGCCGCGGAGATCTGTGTGTGCACGGCTGGCTCTGAAGCGCTCATCTTCTCGATGCTATCGTGCCTCAACCCAGGCGACGAGGTCATCGTTCCCGAGCCAATGTACGCGAACTACATCGGCTTCGCGACCATCGCCGACGTGAAGGTCGTTCCGATCACAACCCGCATCGAGGACGGCTTCGCCCTGCCATCGCCTGAAGCGTTCGCAGCAAAGATTACGCCGAAGACCAAGGCGATCCTGATCAACAACCCCGGCAACCCGACCGGCACCGTCTACACCGACGAGCAGCTCGAAGGGATCCGCAAGCTCGTGATCGAACACGACCTGTTCCTCATCGCCGACGAGGTCTACCGCGAGTTCAACTTCACGGGCCGTCGCATCAAGTCGGTGATGGAGATGGAAGGCATGGACCAGCACGCGATCATGATCGACTCGGCGTCGAAGATGTACTCGCTTTGCGGCGCGCGCGTCGGGTTCCTCGTCTCGCGAAACAAGGACGTGAACTTTGCTGCGCTGAAGTTCGCGCAGGCGCGCCTCTCGCCGCCGACCCTCGAACAGTACGGCATGATCGGCGCGCTCGACACGCCGCAGTCGTACCTCGACGACGTGCGCAACGAGTACATGAGGCGGCGCGACGTGCTCGTCTCGCGCCTGCGCGCGATCCCAGGCGTGGTGTGCCCCGACATCAACGGCGCGTTCTACGCGACCGTGCGGCTGCCGGTGGACGACACCGACCGCTTCTGCGAGTGGCTGCTCTCGGACTTCTCGCACGAGGGCCACACGGTGATGTTCGCGCCAGCGTCAGGGTTCTACGAGACCCCCGGCCTTGGAAAGGACGAGGTCCGCATCGCGTACGTGCTGAACACGACCGACCTAGGAAAGGCGATGGATTGCCTTGAGGCAGCCTTAGCCGCTTATCCTGGGACGTTGGTCAAATCGTCGTAGCCCATGTCCCTTGCACTACGCACTGTGCACTCAGTTCACACGTTGTAGTCGTGCTTCTTCAGCCAGGCCTTCGGGATCGGCTTGAGGCCAGCGACCACCGCAGCGAAGTCCGCACTCTTCATGATCGACGCGGCCACGAGCAAGCGCACCTTCCCGTGCTTGGTCTGAATCGTCACCTTCTGAAGGTTCACACCCTGGATCCGGTTCTTCTTCGGCGCGCGGAACTTCCACTGCCCCGAGTGCCGGTGCCGGATGTGCTTGGCGTGGTTGCTTCTCTTTCCGCTGACTTGACAGACTCTGGCCATGGGGGTACTCCGGTCGGCCCCCTATGGTACTCCAGGGGGCCGACCCACTTCAACCAACCGGGACTCTAGTTCGAACCCAGGCTCTGGTACAGCATCAGCGAGTTGCCGTCCGGGTCGAAGAACACAGCTAGCGTCACCATGTCCGGGATCACCCGGGTCTCGCCGTCGAACTTGACCCCCGTCCCCTCCAGTTCCTTCCGCGCCGCCTCGATGTCCTTCACCCCCCACGTCAAAGTCGGCCCCCCGACCTTCACGCTCTCGACCTGGCTCAGGCCCACGTTCACCCTCGGAATGTGGCTCTCCAGCTCGCACCAACCCATCTCCTCCAAGTGGTACTGCAGCTTGAACCCGAAGACCTCCTGGTACCAAGCGATGCTCTTCGAACAGTCGCTGACGTCGTAAGCGACCGTCAGACCTCCATCAAAACTAAAGTTAGGCATTGAATCTCCACCGGCCGAACCCGGCCGTCCCGGTATAATATCCTTTCGTATAGCTGCATGTCAAGAAAATTTCTCGTCGATTCGTTTGTCGACCTGCGGGGGGTCGGGGACACGAGGTGGCTCGTGCCGGCGATGGCCATGCTCTATGACCGCAAGGGCGAGAAGTTCGTGACCCTGTGGAGGAGCCTCGGAGCGTCGCAAAGCGGCATTCGCGCTGCCCTGGACACGACGATCGCGCGAGGGTGGGTCCAGCGGAATCCTGGCTACGGGCACCCGATGCGCCCCGAGTACATCCTCACGAAGAAGGGCGGAGCGGCTGGTGAGGCTTGCTCGCAATTGATGAGGGGCCTAACTGAAAGAGGAGTGAAGTGGAAGTCTCTCTCGAAGTGGTCAATGACCGTGATTCACACGCTTCGCGCAGGGCCGCATCGGTTCAATGAACTGGCGGCCACTGTCGACGGTGCCACCGACCGAGCACTCGTCATGTGCCTGAAGCCCCTGGTTACTCATGGACTTGTCCGGCGAACGGTCGAGGACACGTTCCCTCCCTCCGTGACCTATGCACTGACTCCCACTGGCGACTCCTTAGTCCGACCGCTTGTGCAGTTAGCGAAGATCGCATAGCGATGGATCTAGGACCTTCCGGACCGATGGCCCTGGGTCTTTTCGGGCCGAAACCCCAGTTTCGGATAATCCGTCTTATAGTGCGTTCCAGGAGGAATGATGGGACTTCTGTTCGGTGACGTTCTCGCGACGATCGCGATGGTTCTTTTCAGCGGCCTGGCGGCGTGGGCGGGGGGCCTGCTGTCGGCACTGCTCTTCCCCGACCGGACCGAGCAGGCATCGTTCGACTTTGAGTACCGCCCGTGGGGGACATTCTTCATTGGGCTTGGCCTGATGCTCGTGTTCGTCGTGATCGGTGCAGTGCTGTACGCTGTGCCGGCCGTGCGCCTGCTCGGCGTCGGCGTGTGGTTCTCCGTGGTCGGTATCGCGCTGTTCGGGTCCGGCGGTCTGTTCCGGCTGATCGCGCGCCGCGTCCGCGGCAGCGGTGGCGCGCAGTCCGACTACCAAGCGCTCGCGAAGGCAGGGATGCTCGTCGTCGCGGCAGAGATGCTCCCGTTCTTCGGCTGGTTCCTGCTCCTGCCGTACGTGCTGATCACGTCGTGCGGCGCGGGCTGCAAGAAGATGTTCTTCTATCGCGTGCGGCACACTGTCGACGCGCCGCCGACTCCGGAGGCCCCATGAAGCTCACCCGGCGGCAGACCCTCGGTCTGCTGGCCGGGACTGGCGCGGGCGCGGCGCTCGCAAGCGGGTGCAGTGCACCGGGTCCAGTCGCCAGTCCCAGCTTTGAGTCGGACCCCGACGCGCGGTTCCTCAACCGGGCAGGGTTTGGCCCGCGACCAGGAGAAATCGCGGCACTGCGCAAACAGGGCCGAAAGGAATGGCTGCGCGAACAGCTCGAACCCTCCGACGACGAGCCCCTGCAGCTCAACATGCGGCTCGCCCGGCTCGAAACCACGCACCTACAAGCGTGGGAGCTTCGGGACATCCCGAAACAGGACGTCGTGCGACAGGCGCAACAGACTGACCTCCTGTACGCAGTGCTCTCGCCTTGGCAAGTGCGCGAGCGCATGGTCGACTTCTGGACCAACCACTTCAACATCTACGGCAACAAGGGCCTCGCTGCGTACCGGATCCCGACCGACCAACGCGAAGTGATCCGCAAGAGCGCCGTCCGCTCGTTCCACTCGATGCTCGCGGCGAGCGCGAAGAGCACGGCGATGCTCAACTACCTCGACCAACAGGCGAGCACGTGGAAGCACCCGAACGAGAACTACGCGCGCGAGCTTCTCGAGCTACACACGCTCGGCGTCGACGGCGGCTACACGCAGAAGGACGTGATGGAGGTCGCACGCTGCTTCACCGGATGGACCGAGGAGCGCCGGTTCCTGCGACCGAAGGGGAGCTTCCGATTCGACGAGACACTGCACGACAAGTTTCCAAAGACCTTCCTCGGCGAATCCATCGACGAGGGCGGAGTGAAGGACGGCGAAAAGGTCATCGAGA
>JANWJY010000181.1 GCA_025451715.1 Fimbriimonadaceae bacterium
CCCAGTCTAGAAAGTCGTTCGTTCCGGTGCCGCCGCCCGTGTTGAAGATGAAAGAATTGACGCCGATGATGCGCCAGTTACCGCCGGCATTCAGGAACCACGCCCCGCCTGAGTCGCCGGGAAGCACGCCGCCCTCACCAACGATCGGAGTGCCAGAACCCATCGAGTTCGCATCGCCGGGCACGCCCGCCGCACCGTCCAAGTCGTAGAACAGGGCCGGGTCGAGAGGTCCGTTAAGCCCATCGTCTCGCATGTCGGCCGTGTTCGTCGACACGCGTCGCCTTCCGCTCGAGCCGTTTACGACGTCGTATCCCGTTCCCGTTCCGCGCAGGGCGGCCGTCAGGCCAAAACCGACGATCGTCGGAGTCGAAGTGAGGTGGTTACCGTACAGCGGTCGCGAATAGTTCGAAAAAGTGCCCGGTGCGAACGTCAAGATCGAAATGTCCGCGTTCGGGTGGTCCAGGCGACTGATTGCGTCGACCGTCCCCGTAAGATTGAAGCCGTCGTTCTTGATGAAGTAGCGCAAACCGCCGACGTGCCTCGCCGTCAAAACGTGCTGCGGAGAAATGATCGTTCCAGAGCCGTTCGTCCCGCCGGACGTGCCGACCTGGCCGACCAAGGTGAAGAAGGTATCGACCGCCTGATTAGGGAAGGTCGCAAACGCGGCGCTAGATATCACCACGCCAAAAGCAAGCAAGAGAGACCGCTTCATTATCTGACTCCAAGCATCCAAGGCAGGAGCCAATTCGGCTCCAAACGCCTTCAATTCTACTTCAAATCTGACGCAATCGACCTGGCCGAGGGCACAGATCCAGGCAATCCTGCCAGCCGAATCCTGGCTATGTCACCATGTCAGGCGATGGGCGGCCGCAAGACTTATCCAGGCTTCGACATCGGTCCAGTCAGGGCCGATGTGCCGCTCTTTCTTGCCCCGATGGAGGACGTGACGAACCTCGCGTTCCGTTTGATCGCAAAGCGGATTGCGAACCCCGGCGTCATGTTCACCGAGTTCGTCAGCGCGATGGCGATCCATCACCGGGCACACAAGACCCTCAAGAAAATGCGCGTGATGGACCAGGAGCGCCCGCTCGGGGTCCAGATCTTCGGGGGCGAGCCGCACACTATGGCCGAGACCGCGCGCGTGGCCGAGGAGCTTGGCGCCGACATCCTCGATGTGAACATGGGCTGCTGGGTGCCCAAGGTTTGTCGCACAGGCTCGGGCGCCGCGCTCCTGAAGGACCCCGAACTCGCCGAGACGATCGTCGCCGGCGTCGTGCGCGCGGTCAAGATCCCGGTGACCGTCAAGGTCCGCGCGGGATGGGACTGGTCGCTCTTCGCCGCACCCGACCTCGCACGCCGGTTCCAGGACGTCGGCGCACGAATGGTCACGCTGCACGCGCGCTTCGCGAAACAAGGGTTTGAGGGCGAGGCGGACTGGAAGCTGATCCAAGAGATGCGCAAGGCCGTAACCGTCCCGCTCGTCGGCAACGGCGACGTTCGCACCCCCGAAGACGCAAGGCGGATGATCGACGAGACCGGGTGCGACGGCGTCATGGTTGGCCGCGCCGCGATCTCCAACCCTTGGCAGCTCGCAAAGATCCGCGCTGGATTGACGGGCGATCCAGAGCCGATGGGCCCAACGCTCGAACAAAGGATCGACACCGCGACCGAGCACGCCAAGAGCATGATAGCCTTCGAGGAGGGCCTTGATGAGAGGCAACAGGTCACGACCCTGAGTCCCAAGGAGCGACAAGAGGCGGAGCTGCGCGGCATCCGCGCGTTGCGCGGACAGCTCCCGCTCTACATCAAGGGTTACGCTGGCGCGGCCGAGGTGCGGGGCCAGCTTTCGCGCGTCGCTTCCGTCCAGGAGCTGCAAGACATCCTCGCAGAGTTCCAGAAAAGGACCGAGGAGCAGACACCACCGGAAGTACAATCCGTGCGCTAACAGCCATGGTCTTCCGCACGCTCGTCCTCAAGCTCGCCGCGTTCAAACCGTTCGAAAAACTCACAAAGTCAAAGCTGTTCCGCCCTCTAGTCAAGCGCTTCGTCGCGGGCGAAGACCTCGACACCGCGCTCAAAGTCGGCGAGGACTACGTCAAGCAGGGCTACCTCGTCTCAATGGACCTCCTCGGTGAAAACGTCGCGACCAAGCAGGAGGCCGACGCCGAGACCAGCGCTTACATCGAGATGGCGAACAGGATCATCGCCAGTCCTCAGCGCGACGCGATGAACATCTCAGTCAAGCTCACCGCGCTCGGAATGGACCTCAGCGACGAGATCGCGGTCGAGAACTACAAGAAGATCCTCGACGTGTGCAAACCGCACGACATCTTTGTCCGCGCGGACATGGAGGCGAGCCAGTATTGCGGCCGCACGGTCAAGATCATCGAGCAGCTCTTCGCGAACTACACGAACTGCGGCACGGTACTGCAGGCCTACCTCCACCGCACTCCCGGCGACATCCAGACGATGATCGGCCTGAAGGCGCGAGTGAGGATCGTCAAGGGCGCGTACCTCGAGCCCGACACCGTCGCGTACCAGATCAAGTCGAAGGTCGATGAGATGTACGTGGCGGGCGCGAAGACGCTCCTGCTCGACGGCAACTACCCGGCGATCGCGACCCACGACGAGAAGATCATCGCGCTGATCAAGGAGTTCATCAAGCAGGAGGCGATCCCCAGGGAACGGTACGAGTTCCAGATGATCTTTGGCGTACGCCGTGACTTGCAGGAGATGTTGCTAAAGGAAGGGTACAACGTGCGGATCTACATCCCCTACGGCGCGGCCTGGTACCCCTACTTCAGCCGCCGCCTGGCCGAACGCCCGGCCAACATGCTCTTCATCGCCAAGTCGCTGTTCAAGAAATAGTGCCGAGGAGCAATGCATAGTGGATTCGACCACTCACTGCGCACTAAACATTGTCCTGGACGCGCTCCTGCTCCCGCTCCTCTTCCTTTCCGGCATGAGAGAGGTTCTCCCGCAACGACGTCTCCTCTTCAACGACCTCGACGATCTTCCCTGTAAGCTTCTTCGCGGCTCTTCGTCCAGCGTTCACGAGCGACTTGAACGCGATCGCCCCTACTGTAAAGAGCCCCGCCGCGACGCCCATCCCCAACCAAGGCTGCCCGTTCTCGATTAGCCCGGCGAGCGCGATGACGCCGGCTATGAACGGCCCGTGCATCCCGATCAGGTACGCGAACACAGGCATGTACTTGACGTTGATCTTCGTCCGTCCTTTGCGCGACTCCACGCTCAGTCCGACCATGTGTGCGCCGGTCGAAGCCTGGCCCGACAGAGTGCGTCCGACCTGCTTGAGCCCGTTGCGCTGAGTGTGTCCGAAGAGACTGAGGATCTTGTCGAAGTCGTCGGGGTCCATCTCGCCCTCAACGACGCGCGTGAACTCTTCTGTGAGGTTGAACGGCCCAACCTTCGACTTTTCGACGACGTCTATCCCTGCGATCGCCTTTTCGATGAACGTGGCGTCTATGCCGGCCTCGAGCGCGATCTTCCTCAGCTCCTCTTCTGTGATGCCGGGCGTGTAGTCGCTGCGCGGCGAGGTCTCCTGCATGCGCACCGCGCGCTGCATGATCTCGGCCGCCTCCTGCTCACTGAATACGCGCTTGTTCGCCATCGCCGTCCTGTGATACCTTGCCAGCTTCACGGTTCAGACGAGAAACAAGCGCTTCCAACTTCTCAAGCACCTTGATGTTCGACCACTTTATCGTGCGCCGCATGACGAACCAGTCAAGAACAACGCCAAGGGCCGCCAAGCCCCATCCTGCGGCCGGCCCCATCGACTCGCCCACTACGCCAGCGAGGATACCGACGGCCAACATGACCGGCAGCGCCACTGCGATGACCGGCAAGAACGTGCTCACACCGACTTTCACGCGCGTTCGTCCGCCCTTCTTCGATACGAGCATTTCGCAGTGCGAGAGCCCGACCATCGACTGATAAGTCATCGTGTCGCCCACGGTGGTCGGACCGCTCTGGAGCCCTGCCGTCGGGCCGAACTCGTCGAGCGCGATCTCGAAAGCCTCGCTCCCGGGCAGCCCCGCAGCGATCCGCTCGAGCGTCCGATCCACCGACGTCAGCTTGCCCTTGTCGTCCTGCGCGAATGTCGTCGGATCTGAGAGCGCGTCACGAACGAACCTCTCGTCGAGCCCAAGCTCGACAGCGATGCGCACGAGCTCCGACTCCCTCACGCCAGAAGGGCGCGGCACATCGCTCGGCGCGAGCCGTTCCTGCAGCTCTGCGGCGCGGCGGATCACCTCCGTCACTTCTTGTTCGGTGTAATGCCTTTCCACGCTTGCCCGACAGTCTACGGCAATGAGTCGGCTCACGTTTCCCTTCGACCCTAGACCCTAGACCGTTCCCCCGTCACCCTAAACCCGTCCGCCCTCTGCCAGGCCGGTTTCGTCGGACGCTTCACCTTTGTAGCGCCCGATGACCCGGCAGCCGCGATCAGCGCAGCCAACTCGTCCGGAACATCGCTGTTCGGAGACCACTCCGCAAACTCGCGACTCAGGAACCCGGTGTCAATATCGCCCTTCACAAACTTCTCGTGAGAGAGGACTTCCATCACATAACCGATGTTCGTCGACACTCCGAGAACGTGGAAGTCCATGAGCGCACCGCGCAGCTTCTCGATCGCCTCGGCCCGCGTCGCGCCCGGCGCGATCACCTTCGCGATCAGCGAGTCGTAATAGCGCGAGACGTCTGCACCGACGCCGAAGCCTGTGTCCACTCGTACATCTGTTTCTAAGGGCGGCGCCCAGCCAACGATCTTGCCGACGCTCGGCAAAAACCCGCGCGCAGGATCCTCGCTGATCACGCGAGCCTCGATCGCGTGCCCGCGCATCGCGCTCCTGTCCCCGCGCATCAGCTTTTCGTCCAAACCCAGCTTCTCTCCGCTCGCGACCCGCAGTTGCAACTGCACGAGGTCGACGCCCGTGACCATCTCAGTCACAGGGTGCTCGACCTGCAGGCGCGCGTTGACCTCCAAGAAGTAGAACTCGCCCGAAACGGGGTCGACCATGAACTCCACGGTCCCCGCGTTCACATACCCCGACGCGCTCGCCAGTTTCACGATGGCATCGCGCATCTTTGACCACAGCGCGTCGGTCATGTACGGCGACGGCGACTCCTCGATCACTTTCTGATGCCGCCGCTGGATCGAACACTCCCTCTCGAACAGACACGCCACGTTCCCGAACGAATCGGCGATCATCTGGACCTCGATGTGTCTCGGCCGCTCGATCAGCTTCTCGACCATCATCGCGCCGTCGCCGAACGCCTTCAGCGCCTCTTCGCTCGCCAGCGCGCACTCCCTCTCGAACTCTTTCGGGTCGTGCACGGCCCGCATTCCGCGCCCGCCACCGCCCGCGCTCGCCTTGAGCATCACCGGGAACCCGATCTTCTTCGCCGCCTCTTTGAGGTCAGCGACCGTCGCGCCGACTTCGAAAAATCCAGGGGTGATCGGCACGCCCTGCTCGACGGCCAGCTTCTTGGACGAGATCTTGTCGCCCAGCATCCGCATCGCCGACGCGGGAGGGCCGACGAACACCAATCCGTTCTGCGCGCACGCCTCCGAGAACGACGCACGCTCGCTCAGAAAACCGTAGCCGGGATGGATCGCGTCGGCGCCCGTCTGATTCGCGACCGCGATGATCTTCGCCGCGTCGAGATAGGAGAGCGCGGGCTCAGGCGGACCGATGCACACGGCCTCGTCCGCCATGTTCTTGTGCATCGCGTTTGCGTCCGCCTCGCTGTACACCGCGACCGTCGCGATCTCCATCTCGCGCGCAGCGCGAAACACGCGGCACGCGATCTCACCGCGGTTCGCAACGAGGAGCTTCTTGATCATCGTTCCTCGACGAACGACGCCTTCCGCTTTTCAAGGAACGCCTGCACGCCCTCCTTCCCTTCAAACCCCGAGCGCGCCTTCGCCAAAAGCCGCGCGGACTCTTCCATCGGGTACGGGCCGTGCACCGCGACGTGCTTTGCGCTCGCCACCGCCTTCGGCCCGTTCTGCAGCACGTCCTTGACGACCGACGCGACGCGCGCGTCCAGGTCGACCTCGGAGACGACCTTGTGCACGAGACCGATGTAGAACGCGTGGTCCGACTCGAACACCTCGCCTGTCGTGAAAAGGTGCCGCGCGTGGCCGTGGCCGATCTTCGGGATCACGATCGGCGAGATCGTCGCCGGGATCAACCCGAGCCGCACTTCGCTGAAACTGAACTTCGTCCTCTCCGCGGCGACCGCGACGTCGCTCGCCGCGACGAGCCCGCACCCGCCGCCGAACGCCGCGCCGTGCACTTTCGCGATTACGACCGCGGGACAGTCCGCGATCGCCTCGAACATCCGACCGAGCCGCAGCGCGTCCTGATAGTTCTCCTCCTCGGTGTAGTTCGCCGCGTCCTGCATCCACTTGAGGTCGCCGCCCGCGCAGAACACGCTGCCCGCGCCGCTCAAGATCACCACCCGCGCGAACTCTGAGAGCGAGGCGAACGCCTCGCCGATCTCGCCGATCAGGCCGTCGCTGAGCGCGTTGCGCACCTCCGGCCGGTCAATGACCATGTTGACCACCGGTCCGTCCGATTCGACTCTGAGCATGGGTGAAGTATGACCGAACTCCCCTCTCCTCTCTCGGGGTGAGGGGACCACAGAGGGGTCACTATCTAGACCTAGAGTCTTTCTCCCTTATAGCTCGGATAGACCGCAGTCCTTTCGCTCATATGCAAGTACACAACCACTTTGAGCGGATGTAACGATCTAAAGTTGATCTCGAACAATCCAGTGCCAGCTCGGAACCACGAATTGTCCTTCGTCTTGGTGTATCTGTTTTCGCCAGCCCACTTTTCAAAGTCCTGCATAATGTCTGCGTAAAGCCCATGTAACATGGCCTCGTATGTGACCAAGTCCTTGCCACCCTGCATGTGACCTCTACTCGACATCGCGTCATCGAAGCTGCCGATGCTCACGGCTCTTGTCATTGTTCCCCTTGCAAACGGGACTTCGATCATGGGCAGCGGTGACTTCTGAAATGCCGCATCGCGATAGAAGGCGATCGGTTTCACGAATTCATCAATGCGCTCACTTATGGAGACTCGCGTAAC
>JANWJY010000182.1 GCA_025451715.1 Fimbriimonadaceae bacterium
CGCCTCCTGTCGGGTTGTCAGACCTTTTGCCATTTGTAGAGCTCCGTGCGCGGCTAGGGCCGCTTTACGTCCACTAGTGTAGCACTATTGTGTCTACTAGTCAACCCCTGCCCAGGCTCAAAGGAACTGGAGTGCCATAATTCGCCGTTAGTCAGTACGCGAGGCTCCATTACCAGTGTCCATTTCCAAACTTAGAGAATCGACCGAAAAGAAGGGCTGCATGATCGCCGTGTGGGTGGTCATGGTGCTCACCGCGCTGGGGGTGGCAGGCAGCGGTTTCATGGGGTGCTTCAACCCCAGTCTGGGACAAGACCAGGGCAGCACGTACAACGCGGAGGTGCTCGTGGTCGAGGGGCGGCCGGTCACGCTGGGCCGGCTGAACGCACAGATCGACCAGTTCCTGGGCCAGTTCGGCGGAGCGGGCGATCCGGACATCGACTACCCGGTGATCTCTTCGGTGATCACCTCGGTGATCGACCAACAGATCATGGCGAGCATGGCCGCACAGAGGGGAGTGACGATCACGGAGGAGCAGATCATGGCCTCGAAGTCGGACGAGATCGACGCCGCTATCCGGCAGTTCCGCCTCCAGGCGGTCACCCAGGCCGACCTCAAGGAGACCGCGACGGAGTCGGAGTTCCAGAAGTACTTTGAGGAGAAGAACGGCGAGTCGACGGCGGTCTACAAAGACCGGATCCTCAACGAGGTCCGCGAGGAGCTCAAGAAGCCCGAGGTCATGCAGTCGGAGGTCGACCGCTACTCAGCGCAGGCGCTCCAGGAGAGCTTCTTCTCGACGACCAAAGTCACTGACGAAGAGGCCAAGAAGTCGTTCGACAAACTGATGATGCTACGGCTCACCTTTGAGGACCAGGAGCTGGGACTGGCGGAGCGCGAGGCGCTCGCGGCGAAGGCGCTCGCCGAGTTGGTTTCGGGATCGGACTTCAAGGCCGTGCAGCGCAAGTACATGAAGAATCCGATCGCCGAGCCGACGAAGTACTCGCTGGTTGAGCTGGAAAGGAACCCGACGACGCGGCCGCTCGCGGCGCTCAAGCCGGGCCAGCACAGCACGGTCATCACCGAGTTCGGCATCCCGACCATCTACAAGCTGATCGAGATGAAGTCCGAGCTGCCCACCGACTTCGAGACCAACAAAGTGATCCACATCGACACGGTCCGTCGTGACAAGGCGAGCATCGAGCTCCAACGCGCGATCGAGACCGCGCGCAAGTCGGCGAAGATCGTATGGAAGAGCCCGGGCTACGAGGCTTTGTACAAGTCGCAGCAGGTGAGGGCCCAGGAAGGCATGACTGACGCCCAGATCAAGACGGCGCTCCTGGATCTGGTCAACAACCCGCCCGACACTTCGACCGACCCCGCCGGCCCGAGGCCGGGCATCCTCGCGCGGTACGGCTCGATGAAGCAGCTCGAGCAGATGGTGACGGCCGACGAGAGGAAGAACCTCAACGAGACCTTCGTGGCTGTGCTCAACGACACGCTCACGCAGTACGAGCACACCCCGCTCCGGCTCGACCTCGTCGACCTGTACGTCCTGCTCGGCGACAAGGAGGGCGCCTCCAACGAGCTCTTGACCGCGGCGCAGATGAACTCCGGCCTCGACCAGATCAACGTGACTTTTTTCGCCGAGATCAACACGAAGCTCACTCAGCTCGAGACGAAGAAACTCATCACTGACGAGAAGGCGCTCGAGATCCGCGAGGTGCTCGCAAAGTGGAGCCTGGAGAAGTCGCAGGCCGAAGAGTTCGAGAAGAAGGCACAAGCGGAGCTCGACAAGTTCAACGTCGACCCTAAGACCGGAAAGGCGCCCGAGGACAAGGCGAAGACGCCGACGACCACAGGCGGAACGACCGGCAAGGGGAACTGATTGGCCGCGGGCAAGGGCGTGCTGACGATCGTCGCCACGCCGATCGGCAACCTCGGCGACCTCTCGCCGCGCGCCGCCGCGACGCTCGCGGACGCCGACTTGTGGTTCGTCGAAGACTCCCGAGTGAGCGGCCGGCTCCAGTCGCACCTCGAGATCAAGAGGCCGATGCGCGTGCTGAACGACCACACGCCGCCTGCAAAGGTCTCGCAGTACGCCGACGAGGTCGCGAAGGGAGTCAAGGCCGCTCTGCTGACCGACGCAGGGACCCCTGTCGTGAGCGACCCGGGCACGGAAATGGTCGGCGCCTGCCTGGAGCGCGGAGTCGAGGTCGACGCGGTCCCGGGCCCGAGCGCCGTGACGACCGCGCTCTCGCTCTCGGGGTTTTACGGCCAGCGTTGGGCTTTCCTCGGATACGCTCCGCGCAAGCCCGGCCCAATCAGGGAGCTGCTCGCCCCTTACGCCGACTCGACCCTGACGCTTGTGTTCTTTGAGTCTCCGCACCGGGTCGGCAAGCTTCTTGCAGCGTGTGCGGAGGTCCTGGGTGAGCGTAGGTACGCGCTGTGCCGAGAATTGACGAAGGCACACCAACAAGTCTGGCGGGCGACGCTGCCCGAGGTGCCGGACGAGGGCCAGGTCCCGCAAAAAGGCGAGGTTACGCTGGTACTAGAGGGCAGACGCAACCGACAGCCCCTGGAGGCGCGAGTATAATTGGGTCTGCAAGGCGTCTCTGGCAAGGAAGCAAAGGAGCACTGGTTTTGAGTCTACTGAAGTCCGTCTGGATCTCCGGTCTGTTGATGTTGTGCGCCCTCGCGTCCGCCCAACAGACTGGCACGTACCGTCTGCAGGTCGACGACGTCATCCGGATGCAGATCTACAACCAGCAGGACATCGCGGCCGTGCTCCTGATCGGCGTCGACGGTAACATCAGTGCCCCGTTCATCGGCACGATCAAGGCGGCAGGGCTAACCACAGGCGAGCTGGAGCAGGTCCTGAGAGAGGCGTACATGACCAAGCTCGGGCTCCGCGACCCGATCGTCTCGGTCACGATCGACGCTTACCGCAGGGTCCGCGCGACGATCACTGGGCAAGTGACCAACCCTGGCGTGTTCGACATGCGGCCAGGGGACACGATCATCACGCTCTATACACGCGGCGGTGGCCAGATGCGCGACAACACTTCTGACCTTCGGCGCGCGACGTTGCGGCGCAAGGGCTCCGCGGAGGTCATTCCGATCGACCTCTTTGCGATGCTCGTGAACGCTGACATGTCGCAGAATTACGAGGTCCAGGACGGCGACGAGCTGATCGTGCCGGAGGAGCAGAACAACCGGATCATCTTAATCGGACGTGTCCCAGCCCCCGGCGTGTACCCGTTCAAGGAGTCGATGACCCTCATGGACCTCATCGCGTTGGGCCGTGGGGAGATCGAGTTCCGCTCCAGGCTGAGCAAGGTCAAAATCTTTCGCGCTGTCCCGGGACGACCCGGTGACTACATGCGCATCGAGGCGGACCTCGTGCGGTTCATGAACAACGGCGAGTCGGCGCAGAACGTAAAGCTCAAGCCAGGCGACATCGTCGAGGTCCCGGACAGCGGCAACATCAACTTCCAGCAGATCACGTCGATCGCGAACATCCTGTTCATCCTCGACCGGTTCGGGCTGAAGCTCTCGCCGCTCGGCGGCTTCTAGCCCTGGACGTACCAGGTCGTTTCGATCCTCGGCGGGTTGCGCAGGGATGCCGTGACGCCGCAGTACTTCTCGTCGCTGAGCTTAACCGCCTTCTCGACCGCTTCCGGGTCTAGGCCGTTGCCTCTCAGGACGTGTCGGATCCTGATGCCCGTGACCGGCCGCGGGAAGACGTCCTTGGGGCCGCGCTCCCACTCGATCTCGAGCGTGTACGACTCGACCGGCTGCCGCATCTTCTGAAGGATCGAGACGACGTCCATGGCCGAGCACGACGCGAGCGAGCACACGAACGCCTCGATCGGTGTCGGGCCGCCTTGGCCGTTGGATTCGACGACGAGTTTCGCGCCGCTCGGTAGGTCGGCATCGAAGGTGAGCCCTCCCTTCCAGGTCAGATCCATTCTCATGTCTGGGCACTAGTATGATGGCCCGGGTAGAACAGCGTGCGGACGGGAGCGAATGGGTGCTGGTGTGCCCCGCGGTCTTCAAAACCGTTGTTGCGCTCTAGGGCGCAGGGTGGGTCCGATTCCCACACGTTCCCGCCAAAGACCCTCCGTGTCAGCGCGAAGGTAAAACTCCCCCGTGCCCGCCGACAAAAAGCCCAAGGTAGCGATCTTCGTCGGCACCAAGGGCCGCGGCACGAACATGGCGACTCTCATAGCCGCATGTGTGAGCGGGGACGTTCCTGCTTCGGCCGCGCTGGTTGTCTCACCCGCGGATGGAACGGCGGCGGTGCTTCGGGCGCGGGCGCTCGGCGTCGGCGCCGCGGTGGTCCCGAAGGACGACGACTACGCGGACCGGCTCTCAGCCGTCTTGCGTGAAGAGGGGATCGACGTCATATGCCTGGCCGGCTACATGTTTCTGTTGCCTTTGGAGGTCGTTCAAGCCTACGAGGGACGGATCATCAACATCCACCCCGCGCTGTTGCCCAAGTACGGCGGCAAGGGCATGTACGGTCGGCACGTGCACGAGGCGGTGATCGCTGCCGGAGAGACTGAGAGCGGGTGCAGCGTGCATTTCGTCACCGAGCACTACGACGAGGGCGCAGTGCTTCTGCAGAAGACATGCCCCGTGTACCCCGACGACACTCCCGACACGCTGGCGGACCGGGTGCTCGACCTGGAGCACACCGCGTATACCGAGGCGTTGAAGATTCTGGTGGAATCGCTTTGAGGCACAAGCTCGGTGTGCGGCTGGCTTATCCGGTGCTCAAGTTCCTGGTCCGCGTGCTGATGTTGCTTCTCGGGCCGCTCAAGGTAAGGGGCGTTCACAACGTGCCGGCTCGCGGCGGGCTGCTGATCCTCGCCAACCACATCGCGGACATCGATCCACCGGTCGTGCAGATCTCGTGCAAGCGGCGCATCCACTTCATGGCGAAGAGCGAGCTGTTCTCGATGCCGGTCATTAAGCACTTGATCCGATGGTTCCACGCCTTTCCTGTGAAGCGGGGCGAGCCCGACCGCGCGGCGATCAAGCACGCGATCGAGCTGCTGCACATGGGCGAGGCCGTGTGCATCTTTCCCGAGGGGCAGCTCAGCGAGAGTGGGCTGTTGCAGCCCTTACTCCCCGGCGCGGCTCTAATCGTACGGAAGGCGGGGGTGCCGATCATTTGCTGCGGGCTGCGCAACACGAACCGGGTGATGCCGTATCGGAGCGTGGTGCCGCGACCGGGGTTCTGCTTCACTTACGCCGAGTGGGGCGAGCCGCGGTCGTTCAGTGACGACGCGACGGCGGACGAGGTCATCGGATGGGCGACGCAGGAGCTTCTGCGCCTTTCGCACCAGGCGTGACTACTCGATCAGGTCGTCAGCGCGGGGCAGCGAGGTCGAGCCCGCGGGCACCCAGCCCTTGACCGGCTCCCAGGGGCGGGAGAAGTAGTCGACGAGGATCCCGAACATGAGCAGGAACCACACGAACCCGCCAATAGCAAACAGCTTGCCGAGGTTGGTCGTGTACCTGACTCCCATGAAGATGCTGACCACGAGGAAGGCCTTGACGATCGCGATCGACATCGCTACGACGTTAGCCGGCATAGTCGGCAGAAAGTGGGTCACTCTGGCGGCAACGACGGTGAGGACCATGAGGATCAACAAGATGACGAGGTTTCGAAACAGCACGCTCGTCGGCGTGACGTGGTGCCCGTGTTCTTCGAAGTGCTTTGTTGCCATGTGTTAGCTCGGAATCAGATAGAAGAGCGGATACAGGAATATCCACACGAGGTCGACGAAGTGCCAGTAGAGCCCGACCATCTCGGTCGGGATGTAGTCCGAGATCGAGGGCGCCTTCTTCTTGATCATGATCATCAGCGTCGAGATGACGATGATGCCGACGAGGACGTGCACTCCGTGCAGGCCCGTCATCGCGAAGTAGAGGCTCATATAGAGCTTCGCAGGGCCGACCTGGTCAGGAGTCAGAAGTGGAACGGCGTGCAACGGGGCGAAGTTCCAGTCGGGATAGAGGTTGTGCTGGATCTTGTCCTTGTATTCGAAGAACTTGACCACCAAGAAGATCGCGGCACAGATTATGGTAACAAACAGGTAATTCAATTGTGCGCGAGTCTCGCGCTTCTGCGCCTTTTGCACGGCCATCGCGACGGTGAACGAACTAAACAGCAGTACGGTCGTGTTCACTGCGCCGAGC
>JANWJY010000183.1 GCA_025451715.1 Fimbriimonadaceae bacterium
CCCTGGCCGGCGGTCGTCTCGAGGAGCACCGTGACTTGCTGGTCTGGATGTTCGTCGAACAGCTTATTGAGCGCTGTGGCCACGCGGCGAACCCCTTCGTCCGTACCACTTCCCATGTGGGCGCCGGGGTGGGTCACGAGACAGCCGACGCCAAGTTGCTCGCAACGCCGTAGCTCATCGCCGAAGGCGACGCGGGAGCGTTCCCGGAGATCATCGGCGGGCGAGGCCAGGTTGATCAAGTAGGAGTCGTGGCTGACGATGAGTTTGCCGATCCCAGTCGCCTTCAATGCTTCTGATAGTTTGGCTACCTGCTCTTCTGTGACCTCCTTCGCCTTCCACATCTGGGGGCTGGAGGTGAAGACTTGGACAGCCGTGCAGCCGATCTCCTTGCCGTTCCGGACGGCGTCCCACAGGCCCTTGCCCGTCGGCATGTGCGCCCCGATCAGCTTGGCTGGCATCGGCCAATTCTACTTGTTGCCCTTCACAGTGACGATCTGGATCCTGCCTCCCTTGAACGAGGAAGAGCGCGGAAGCATCATCTCCCGCTCCATGCGGAGGAAGCGCTCATGCTTCTGCACCCTGACCTCCTCGGCCGTCATCCCGATGTTCGTTGCCGGGTAGGTCCCGTAGTTGAACATCTTGTCTGGGTCGATCTTCACATACACGAACCACCAACTATAGATCGGGATGGTCTTGACGCGAAATGTCGCCGTCCCGACCTCCTGTCCAGACGATTCGAACTTGACCCAACCATCTGGTTGTTTGAGGTATGGGGCAACAGACTTACTGACAGGCAGCAAAACTTTGTACTCGCGCGCTGTGTTCGGGATCACGCGCTCCGGGTTGAACTGCAGGCAGTAGAACGGCACGACCTTGTGCCAGCCGAGCGGCCTGATCTTCTTCACGATCTGGTCGCGGGGAACGGGAGGCGCCGGGTTCTTCGACGCGATTCCGTGGTTCCTCTCTCGAGCCCGGTCATCGTCCTCGTAGAAGAATTCGGCGACGTGCTGCTTGCCCACAGAATCAAACACTGCGGCGCTCGCCTGCATCGGAGGCGGCGCGCCGCCCTTCCATAGCAAATAGACCGTGCCGTCCCTCTCTTGCAGCGCGCCGAGGAACGTGATCGTGACCCCCTCGACTGTCTGCGAATCACCACCGCCTGATAACGCGGCCACTATTGAGTCCACAGCCTTGTCATTGTCGAGAAGCGCAAACCCCTCAGGCACCTGTGGGGCGAAAACGTCGTCCGGGATGTCCGCCGGATACTCGTAGCGCACCAGCCCACGGAGAATCCACTTCCCGGTTGTCGACCAGTTGTACTTGCGCTGCTCGAGCGGCAGTCCTGACTTCCTCTCCGCGCTCACCTCAAACTTGAATCTCGACCCGTCGTACTTAGTCTTGCCTTCGAATGTAACGACGTCGAACTCGCCTTTCCGCACACGAGTCAGGACCGCCCCGGCTTTGGCCGATGTCCGGAACTGTTCGACCATTTTGTCGACGGTCTCGAGAGCCTCCCCTCCGCTCTGTCTCATGCTGACACCCACGTTGACGCACTTGTCCTCGAATGCGACCCACCAGCTACGTTTACCGTCGCTTCCTGAGTCAGACTCCGGTATCCGCTCGGGGAGCCCGGTCCGGTAGCGGTACTTCATGCCCTCCCTCCACTCTTGCATGTGCGGCTCGCCAGGTTTGCCTCCATCGACTAAGTAATGGCTGGCATGAAGGGCGCGCGCGTTCTGCAGCGCCTGCGCGATGTCTGTCAGCGAGACCGCCCGCGCCGGCTGCGCGACCAACAATGCGGCCACGACGATAGCCGCACCTACGCCGGTCGAGGCCACGAGCGCGATCGGACGCTTCTTCGTGCGGGGAGTGCCAGCCAACGTCTCTAACCCTTTGGTCGGACGCCAGCGGCGCAGGTTTCGAAGAGCGGATTTGTAGCTGCTATTTCCCATTTTCTGCCTCACAGACTTTGGAAGGGCCAAATGTCGAACCGAGCCTCTTGACCAAGATCGCCCGAGCCTCGGAGCACCGGGACTTCACGGTCCCTGCCGGAACGCCGAGCACCTCCGCCACCTCCCGCACCGAGAGCTGGTCGACCTCGCGCAGCACGAACGCCTCGCGGTACACCTCCGGCAGTGCGCGGATCGCATCGGCCAGCACGATCCCGTCCACGGAAAGCTCCGCGAACGGTTCCGCGACAACACCCATTGCCTCACGGCTGCGAGAACGAAGCCAGTGCGTGTACTCGTGGAACGCGATCTTGCGAAGCCAGGTCTTCAGGCTCGAATCGTGGCGGAACGCTGCCAGCCCCTCACGAGCCCTCAAGAAAGTCTGCTGCGCCAGATCTACGGCCTCGTCCTCGGAGCCGGTCAAAAAGACCAGCGTACGAAGCACCGAGGGATAGTGCCCGTCGATAAAGGCGCGGGCGGCCCTGGGGTCGCCTGCGATCACCTTCCTGACGAGCGTTCTGTCCGACATTGAAACTCTTCCATCGCCATAGAGCCGCGTGCGAGAGGTTCGGTTCGGAGAATCCCACAAAACTGCTTCTGGTAACTTGAAAGGCAGATGGGTGCGCACTTCGCCTGCTTCAAAGCTTACGACGTACGCGGGCGTGTGCCAGAAGACCTCAACCCAGAGCTCGCCTACCAGATTGGTCGCGCCTTCGCCGACGAGACAAAGGCAAGGAGGGTCGTCGTCGGCCACGACATCCGCCTCAGCGGCCCATCGCTCTCCGAGGCTCTGACCAAAGGGTTAAACGACGCCGGAGTGGACGTTACCGACATCGGGATGGTCGGCACCGAGACCGTTTACTTCGCCACCGCGCACTACGGCTTCGACGGCGGCGTGATGATCACCGCCAGCCACAACCCGCCGCAGGACAACGGCATGAAGATGGTCCGCGACCAGAGCAAGCCGATCAGCAGCGACACCGGGCTCAACGCGATCGAGCACCGCGCGTTCGAGCAGAAGTGGCAGCGCACGGGAAAGGGGGCCAACGAAACGCGCGACGTGTACGACGGCTTCATCCAGCACCTCCTCACCTTCTGCGACCCGACCAAGATCAAGCCACTCAGAATCCTCGCCAAACCAGGTAACGGCGCGGCCGGGATCGCTATGCGAAAGCTAGCACCGCACCTCCCGATCACCGTCGAGGAGATGCAGTTCGAGCCTGACGGCACCTTCCCAAACGGCGTCCCCAACCCGATCCTCGAAGACAACCGCAAGGACATCGAGGACCGGCTGAAGCAGGGTGGATTCGACCTAGGCGTCGCCTGGGACGGCGATTACGACCGCTGCTTCTTCCTCGACGGCACCGGCCGGTTCATCGAGGGCTACTACATCGTCGGCGTGCTCGCCGAGGCGATCCTCAAGAACAACCCGGGTGGCACAGTCATCTACGACCCTCGCCTCACGTGGAACACGCTGGAGGTCGTGAAGAGGGCTGGCGGCAAGGCCGTCATGTGCAAGTCCGGGCACGCGTTCATCAAGGAAAGGATGCGCGCCGAGGACGCCGTTTACGGCGGCGAGATGAGCGCCCACCACTACTTCAAGGGCAACTGGTACTGCGACAGCGGAATGGTCCCTCTCCTGCTGATCCTCCAATTGGTCAGCGAGAGCGGCCGGAGCCTCGCCGACCTCGTCGAGGAGATGATGCGCAAGTACCCGTGCTCGGGCGAGACCAACAGCATCGTCCCCGACGTCCCGACTGTCCTCCAAAGGGTCGAAACGGCATTCGCAGACGGCACGATCGACAAGACCGACGGGGTCAGTATCGAGTATCCGACGTGGCGGTTCAACCTCCGAGGCAGCAACACCGAGCCGGTCATCCGCCTCAACGTCGAGTCGCGGGGCGACCGGGCCCTTGTGGACGAAAAGACCGAAGAGCTCCTGAAACTGATCCTCGGCTAGGCCCTCGCTGAACCTAATTTGAACCTAATTCTAAGGATTTTTACCAGGACGGTTGCGCAGAAGTGGTTCTTGCCTCATAATGTCTGAAGTACTGGACAGAGTGCCATTACTAAAAGCAGACGCAGGATGCGTCGCTAAGCTGGGACCGAGACGGCTTAGGCATGACACGGAACTTAAGGCAAGTTAGTCAGGCTCTAAACTTCATCGGTCTCTCCTAGCAACATCCTGTATCTGCACGTGGAAACACAGGAGATACAGCGAAAAAATGAATCGCACGCTCAAATTTGCGTTCGGCGTCGTTCTTGGCCTCGGCCTCGTAATGCCCGCCGCAGCGCAGAACTTCCCGGATATTCCGGACAACCACTGGGCATACGAAGCAATCGCGAACCTCAAGGGCAAGATCCTGTTCGGTTATCCGGACGGCCTCTACCGCCCTGCACGGCCTATGAGCCGCGCAGAGTTCGCAGTTGCCACTAACCAGCTCTACCAGATGATGATGGCCAAGGACAACCAGCTCCAGAGCGCCATCGACGCCCTCACACGAAGGCTCGACCAGCACGCCACCCACGGCACCGGCGGGACCGGCGGCGTGTCCCAGGCCGACTTCGACGCCCTCAAGCGACAGGTCAATGAGATGCAGACGCGCCTCAACGCCATGCAGTCGTGGGGCCAGGACATCGCGAACCTCAAGCGACTGTCGACCGAGTTCGAGCGAGAGCTCGCGGCGATGGGCGTGGACATGGACGCGATGAAGCGCGACTTCGCCGACTTGGCGGCTCGCGTCAAGAAGCTCGAGGACGGCGGCGGCAGCGGCATGCCGTTCAACATCCACGGTGAAGGCAACTTCGTCGTGACGGCGGGCCACAGCACGGACAGCCTCTTCGGTATGACGAGGACCGGTCGCGTCACTGGCATCGGCCAGAGCGGCAGCGACTTCGATGGAGTCGCGGTCGGCATGACCAACGACCTGGACATGTTCCACGAGATCAATGTCTCGATGGACGGCAAGTCTGGCGAGAACGTCAGCTGGGTCGTATCGATGAACATGGGCAACATGTTCGGCTGGTTCGACGAGGCCAACTTCGGCGACACCAACTCGCAGGGCGCAGGGATGTCCTTCGAGGACAATGAGGACAACATCCTCTATGTCGACCAGGCGAACGCGACGTTCGACACGAACGTCGCCGGCCAAGGCTTCACCGCCACAGTCGGCCGCTTCCGCCACAGCGGTGGCGCGTTCTTCATGGCCCGCCCGGACTACACCGAGTTCTTCGAGAACAAGCGGTGGGACAACGGCGAGTTCGTGATGGACGGTGCGAAGCTGAACTTCGACTTCGGCAGCGTCGACCTGACCGCCTTTGCGGCACGCAACAGCGACCGCACGGGCATCGGTGAGGACTCTCCGAACCTCAACCTGATGATGCACGACCTGGGCGACGACGAGTTCCTCGTGGACGCGATGCTCGGCTTCGAGCTGGCAGCGGCCCTTGGTGGCAACGGCAGTCTTCGCGGCGTGTACTACCTGCAGGACAGCTACGACGTTGACAGCGGCATCAACCGCATGAGCACGTTTGGCGGCGAGTTGAACCTCGACCTCGGTAGCCTCGACTTCTACGGCGTATACTCGCAGACGAACTTTGGTTACAACACGACCACCGTTCTCGACAGCGACAACGCGGCGTGGGCCGCATGGCTCGCATACGAATCCGACTCGTTCGGCTTCGATGTCGGCTATGCGCGAGTCGAAGGCAACTTCGGCGCGTTCGGCAACTGGGGCCGACTCGGCACCCAGTGGAACCCGACCAACATCGAGGGCTTCGGTGGCGGCGTCTGGCTCAAGCTAGGCAACCGCATGAAGCTCATGGCAGGCGCCGCGATGTTCGATGGCGCTGAGGACGCTCCTGGCCTCTTCGGTCTTCCGATCACTACGGACGACCAGGTCCAGAGCTACCACCTCGGACTCGACTACGAGCTCAATAGCGCTTGGGACCTCAAGCTAGGCTATGAGAACGTGAAGTTCGACTTCGACGCGGGCCTCGACCCCAGCCAGCGATGGTACACAGTCGGCCTGAGCCACGACCTCAGTGAAGCTGCGAAGTTCTCCATCATGTACATGATGAGCGACGTGGACTTCAAGGGTATCGGCGGACTCGACCCGTTCGGTGCCGACCGGTACAAGGGTGGCATCCTGAGCACCCAGCTCTCCTTCAAGTTCTAAACGAGAAGGCTGTAGCTAGCAAGCGTGGCCCCGGCCTAGGCCG
>JANWJY010000184.1 GCA_025451715.1 Fimbriimonadaceae bacterium
CCTCGGAGAGCTCAAGACGAAGGTCGAAACCCCTGACTTCCGCGACATCCTCGCCGCCCTCGGCATCGATGTCCCTCCCACCTTCGATGCGACCAACATCGGACAGTTCAAGAAATCACTGTCAGAGGCTGTCGTCGACAAGGTGCTGCCGGTACCGGTCAAGGCTGTATTTGCCAGGATCGTGCGCGCGCTTGGCGACCTAGATACAGTGGCCAACAAGGACGGACATCCGGTTTCGGCCCCTCCGTTCCGAGTGGTTCCGATCGGACGGCTGCCGCTCGACGAACTTGGAGAGCCGGGGCCGGTCGGCCCTCCTATCCGGGTCGATGCCAAGACCACACTGGCTGAGGAGACTAGCTCTCACCAAAGTGGGCCGGTAATCAATGCTGCCAAGATAACTCCGACCGTCGTTCCGATCGTGCATGCAACCGCACGACTCGGTGGCCTCTTCAACACCACAGCTTCCAAAGTGAGCGACCCGATGGGCCGCTTCGATAGGAATGTGGTCGAGTCGCTCAACGTGAGCAGCCTGTTGGTCGACCGGCCCAGGCCGATCGATCTCGGCGGACTTGCAGAGAGTCTCCAGGGTCGGCGGATCCTGCAGAAGGCGCCCTCGCGCACGATCATTGATCCGATGGCCGGGACGACTGAAGTTCCGATTGGGCAGACAGACGTGCGCTCGCCGTCGATAAAGTCCCTGGTTGCAGACCAGGCGGCTTCGACGCTGAAGAATGCCCTCGCCCAAAGCGTGCTGAACCCTGGAAACCCGGCGGTCGTGCCGGCTCCAACGGCTGGGCCTGTTGCTCCCGACAGACCTCGCCCGACAGCGATCGAGCACGGCGGCGTAAAGGCGCCGAAAGACACGTCGACTGACGCGGTGGCACTGAACAAGGCAAAGCGAAGCGACGAGAAGGCGACAGCAAAGGAGAGGTCTCTCGAAGTCAAAGCCGGCGCGGACGAACAAGAGAAGGGCGATGCCAACACCCTGGCCATTGAGAAGGACGACAGTGTCCAACTCGGAAAGCCCGAACGCACGCTCGACGTTTCCTCAGTGAAGGATGCGAAGACGGCCAAAGGCGAAATCACGGTACAGCAGTATCACGAGGCGAAGGCCAAGGTGATCGAGCAGATCCAAGAGATCGCGGCGACGCGTGGAAACGGCAAAGTCACGATCAGGCTCAACCCTGACGACCTCGGCACGATCACTCTTGCTGTGAGGTCCTTCGGCGACAACGTCGAAGCGAAGGTCACGGCGAGCAACGACAACGTCAGACAGACCCTTCACACGCACCGCGCCGACCTCGTCCACAGCGTCGAGAGCCGTGGGCTGAGCATGAACAGCTTCACGGTCGGCAGCGAGTCCAACGCCGATGCCCAACAGCAAGGCAATGGAAAGCAGCAGGGACAGGACATGAGACAAGAGTTCGCGAGGAGCCACAACTTGTGGGGCACTCGCCACGACCAGGCGCCAGCGCCGCGACCGATGTTCCATCGGATGCGGTACGCGGGAGTCGACACGTTCGCATAGGAGAAAAAGATGAACCCAGTCACACCAGTTGACGGATTCGAGTACTTCGGGGCCACGCCAGCGAAGAAAAAGGACGATCTCGACATGGAGACGTTTATGCGGCTCCTCGTCGTGCAGCTCGTGAACCAGAACCCGCTCGAACCGATGAATGACCGCGACTTCTTCGCACAGATGGCGCAGCTCGGCCAGGTCGAGGGCCTTGACAACCTCAAGTCCTCACAGGACATGGCACAGGCCACGGGCTTCATCGGTAAGACGGTCACGGCACTTCGGCCGACTACCAGCGGTGGTACGTTCAATGACCCGCTCGTCTACGGCGTCGTCACCGGCGTCGTCGTCCGGAACGGAACACAGATGCTCGTTCTTCGGGAAGCGAACGGCGGTGCGGTTGAAATCGGGCTGGGAGCGATCCAATCGGTCCAGTACGAGAACAACATGCAGTCTTCGCTCGACGCGTCGCAGGCGGTCACCCTGATCGGCAAGCACGTAAAAGCGCTCAATGTCGAACAAGACGCGGCGAACCCGGACGACGACTTCATCGAAGGCACCGTCGAGCGCATCAACTTCCAGAACGCCCCGAACATCGTCGGCATTCGCACGGCGGCGGGGGAACTGAAGTACGTGATGCTCGGCGCAGTCGCAGAGGTGAACTAGAACATGAGCTCGCCAATCGTGAACAACGCGATAAGCCAGCTGCTCGGAACGCGGACGCAGCCTTCGACCCAGTCGAAGCCAATTGGAAAGCGTACGGACTTCCAAGCGATCCTCACGGACCGACTGAAGTTGAGTGGACACGCGCAGACAAGGCTCGAGAGCAGGGAGATCCAGCTCGACGGCGAAGCGTGGGAGCGAGTGATGCAGGGCGTCGAGAAGGCGGCGGCGAAAGGGGCCAAGGAGTCCCTCGTCATGGTCGACGACGTCGCGCTGATAGTCAGCGTGAAGAATCGAACGGTTATCACGGCAGTGGAGCAATCCAAGCTGAAGGACAACGTGTTCACGAACATCGATAGCGCGGTCATCGTGTGACCGCGACGACTTGACAAGGACGGAAGGCAATACAGGTGGACCCGTGCCGTTGGCGCGGGAGCCCAGGCAAGGCCAGAACGGCCGAGCCGGCCTTCCACAGACTAGAAAACTGAGGAAGTAAGAACAACAATGCTACAAGCAATGCTCGCTGGCGTCGCCAGCATCAAAGCGCAACAGACGCGCATGAACGTCATCGGCAACAATCTTGCCAACGTCAACACGACCGCATATAAGAGCACGCGAATCACGTTCCAGGACATGATCGCGCAGACGATCCGCGGCGCTTCGCGTCCGAGCGGCGCGCTCGGCGGCACGAACCCGATCCAGTACGGCCTCGGCGTGCTCGTCGCCGGCACGGACGTCAACAACGAGCAAGGCTCGCTGAACTCGACGAACCGGCCGACCGACCTCGCGATCCAGGGCAGCGGGTTCCTGATGGTCTCGAACGCAGCGGGGATATCGTACACGCGAGACGGCGCTTTCGACCTCGACGCGACGGGCGACATCGTCCACCGCGCCACCGGTCAACGCCTTCTGGGCTGGACGGCCGACCAGGCTACCGGCACGGTCGATACGAACCTCCCCATCACACCGACCTCATACTTGAGGGTTCCGATCGGTGCTCGCACAGCGGTCCAGACCACGACGGACGTCGACTGGGCAGGAAACCTCGACTCGCGAGTGTTCGCCGCTCCAGGTACCAGCGCGACTTCGTCGGTCGTGCGCGTGTTCGACTCGCTCGGCACGGAGCACGAGCTCACAATGACCTTGACTGAGTCCGCCACGCCCAACCAATGGGACTGGGCGGTCACAGGTGCCAACGGAACGACCGTCACGGGAAGCGGCACGCTCGTGTTCGACCCGACGAACGGCACACTGAGCTCCGGATCACCGGGCGCCATCTCGGTGACGCCTCCGCCTGCGAGCGGGATTCCGGCATTCCCGATCGACCTCGACTTCAGCGCGCTCTCACAGCTCGCGTCGGAGATGCAGGTTCAGGCGTCGAACCAGAACGGGTTCGCCCCCGGTTCGCTCAGCGCGTTCTCGATCGGTGCGGACGGAATGATCACCGGCCTCTACACGAACGGCCTCACACGGCCGCTCGGCATGATCGGCATGGCGATCTTCCCGAACGCGAACGGTCTCGAGCGCGTCGGCAGCAACCTGTGGCGGAACACCGACAACTCGGGAATCCCCGCAGTCGGCGCGCCGCGCACGGGCGGTCGAGGCGTTCTCAGCTCGGGCTTCCTCGAGCAGTCGAACGTCGACATCGGTGCCGAGTTCACGGATCTCATCATCACCCAGCGTGGCTTCCAGGCCAACACCAAGGTCGTCACAACGGTCGATGAGATGCTCCAAGACCTCATCAACATGAAGCGCTAAACGCTCTCACTCCCATCCCTAGCTCAGGGCGGCTCCTCTAGTACCAGGGGGCCGCCCTGCTTTTTGTCAGAAGTGTCGCGGTAACCTCATCGCGATGCAACGCAAGGTCCACTCGACTGATGACGCGCCCGGCGCGATCGGTCCCTATTCACAAGCTGTCACAGCAGAAGGAAAGTTCATGTTCCTTTCCGGACAAGTGCCTCTCCGGCCAGACGGCACCCTCGTTTCCGGTCCAATCGAAGATCAAGCAGAACAGGTCATGAGGAACCTTGAGGCGGTGCTCACCAGTGCGGGTCTGACATTTGCAAATGTGGTCAAGACGACGATCCTTCTCAGCTCGATGGACCACTTTGCAAAGGTCAACGAGGTCTACGGGTCCCGCTTTCCCGAGGCGCCGCCTGCGCGCGCGACGTACGCGGTTGCCGGATTGCCGAAAGGCGCAGACATTGAAATCGAGATGGTCGCGGTGTATTGATGAGGCGAGTCGTCTCCGTCTCGCTCGGATCGTCCAAGCGCGACAAGAAGCACGTCGCGACGATCCTTGGCGAAGAGTTCACCATTGAGCGACTTGGCACGGACGGTGACCTCGAAGCCTTTCGTCGCAAGTTCGAAGAGCTGGACGGCAAGGTCGACGCGCTCGGAGTTGGCGGCGCGGACATCTACGTCGTCGTCGGTGAGAAGAGGTACGCGTTTCGACAGATCATCGACTTGGTCAAAGGCGTCAAGGTGACCCCAGTCGTCGACGGGGGCGGATTGAAGCACACCCTCGAACGAGAGACGATCAAGATTCTCACGGAAGTCATCGACTGGCCAAGACAGCGCGTGCTCCTCGTCAGCGCTGTCGACCGGTACGGAATGGCGCAGGCGCTCGACGAAGCCTGCCCGAACGTCGTGTACGGCGACCTGCTGTTCGGACTCGGTCTCCCGGTCCCGCTAAGGAGCTATAGAGCCGTCAAGCTCATTGGTGGCATCCTCCTCCCCATCGTTACCAAGCTCCCTTTCAAGTGGTTCTATCCAACGGGAGCGAAGCAAGAGCAGAGAACACCTAAGCACAAGAAGTGGTTCGACTGGGCCACGGTCGTGTGCGGCGACTGGCACTACATTCGCCGCTACGCTCCAGATAATTTGAAAGACAAGACCATCATCACCCAAACCTTGCGAACCGCTGACCTCGACTGGCTGAGGACCACGGGCGCGAAACAGGCGATCACCACCACGCCTGTCATGGGGGGCGAGACCTTTGCCACCAACGTCATGGAGGGCGTGATCGTCACTCTTGCGAAGAAGCGCCCTGAACAGATGACCGAACAGGACTATCTCGACGCCCTGAAGAACCTCGGTTGGGTCCCTAACGTAATCAACCTGCAGGAGACTCGGTAGACTCAAAGCCTTGACCCGGTTCGCCTTCGTCATCCACCCCATCCACCCAAAGGACATCGCGCGCAAATACCCTATCGCGAAGTTCTTTCCCGAGCCGTTGATCGAGACCCTCCTCTCGAAGAAAAGCCCCGAGAAGGTCAGCGACATCAAAGGCGTGCACTCAATCACCGGTGCAAAGACCGAGGGCATCTTCATTGGCCTCCCGCTCACGCCGATGATGATGATCGACAAGATGCCGCTCGAGTTCGTCTACGACCGACTCGAACAGTGCGCACAAATCGCTGAGCAGGAGGGCTGTGAGATCATCGGACTCGGTGCGTTCACGGCCGTGGTCGGCGACGGAGGCGTGACCCTCGACAAGAGGACAGACATCGCCGTCACAACAGGGAACAGCTATACCGTCACGACCGCAATCGAAGGCGCACTTAGGGCTGCGTCCATGATCGAAATCGACGTAAAGGGTGCGACGCTTGGCGTCGTCGGCGCAACGGGTTCGATCGGCAAGACATGCGCGAAGGTCATGGCACCGCAGTTCGCGAACACTGTCCTCGTCGGACGCGACCTCCCTCGGACTGAGGCGATCGCTCGAGAGCTCCCGAACACGATAGCCACGACCGACTTCACAAAGCTCCGCGACGCCGACGTCGTCCTCACCGTCACCTCCGCAGACACCGCGGTCATCTTTCCTGAGCACCTTATGAGCGGTTCCGTCATCTGCGACGTCTCCCGTCCGCGCGACGTGTCGATCAGGGTCGCACAGGACCGTCCGGACGTTCTTGTCATCGAGGGCGGCGTGGTCGAGGTCCCTGGGCCGGTCGACTTCGGATTTGACTTTGGATTTCCGTCGAGGACCGCTTACGCGTGCATGTCCGAGACCATGATGCTAGCGCTCGAAGAGAGAAAGGAGAGTTTCACGCTGGGCAAGGACGTCAGCGTCGAACAGGTCGAGCAGATGGCGCGACTCGCTACAAAGCACGGGTTCAAGCTCGCGGGTTTTCGTTCGTTCGAGAAAGCCGTGACCGAAGAAACGATACAAAGGGTCAGGGCCGCCCGCAAAGCGCTGACGGCGGTCTAAATTGCTGACCGTACGCGACCTTGACCACTTCTTCGGCACGCACAAGGTGCTCTCGGGCATCAACCTCGAAGTTGCCGACGGCGAGATCCTTGCCGTCATGGGCAGCAGCGGCAGCGGGAAGACGACGCTCCTCAAGTGCGTCAGTGGCCTGATCAAACCCACGAAGGGCCAAATCATCGTCGATAGCATCGACGTGATCGCTCAACCTGAAGAGGCGCGAAGACGGATGGGGCTCGTGTTCCAATACGCTGCCCTCTTCGACTATCTCGACGTCGCCAACAACATCCTCTTTGGAGTTCGCCGGATCAAGAAGCTGTCGACACAAGAGGAGAAGGAGTTCGTCGAGCTGAGGCTCCGTGATGTCGGCCTTTCGAGCAAGGAGCACCTTCTGCCCAGCCAGCTCTCTGGGGGTATGCGAAAGCGTGTGGGCCTTGCGCGCGCTCTCGCGATGGAGCCCAAGATGATCTTGTTCGACG
>JANWJY010000185.1 GCA_025451715.1 Fimbriimonadaceae bacterium
ACCGAAGCCACCGGGCGGGACGTTTAACGTGAGCATGGCCCGACGAGGCGAGATGCTCTTCAACTCGACCGCCAAGTGCGCGAGCTGCCATGTGCCTCCCATCTTCACTGAGCCAGGGTGGAACCTGCACAAGGCCGAAGAGATCGGCATCGACGACTTCCAGTCCAAGCGCGCGCCTGACGAGAGGTACGTGACCTCTCCGCTGCGAGCGCTCTGGGACATGAAGAAGATGCACAAGGGCGGCTTCTACCACGACGGCAGATTCCCTGCGCTCATCGACGTCGTCAATCACTACAACGCGTTCTTCGAGCTGGGACTTACCCAGAGCCAGAAGAACGACCTAATCGAGTACTTGAAGAGCATCTGACCACCTTGACGGTCGCTGGCCGCACGCCATTGCGTGCGGCCAGCGATTCGTGCGCGATCCTTCCGCAACATCGAGATCAACCCGTATTGGAATTGTTGCTAAGTTGTCGCGCCATGCGGCGGACTCGTGCACAGACGCTCGATTGATGGCGTGGAGAGAAAGGAACAATCCGAATTAGAACGACAATTCAAAAGTCTGCCTAATGTGAGGACACCATGAAGACCATTACACGAGAAGAACTCCAGAAACTGATCGAAGCAAACAAGGACGTTACAATCATCGAAGCCCTTCCCCAGGAAGAGTTTGACAAGGGCCACATCCCTGGGGCGATCCGCATCAGCAAGAGCGAGGTGGACACACTTGCACCGCAACTGCTCCCGAACAAGAATGCTAAGATCGTGGTCTACTGCGCGAGCCTCGAGTGCAACGCCTCCACGGCTGTGACCGGGATGCTGACCTCGCGCGGGTACATCGATGTCTCCGACTACAAGGAAGGCAAGGCCGATTGGATCGCTGCGAACCTTCCCATCGTAACCGCCGCCAAGGTCTGACCCTCAAAGAGCCCTCTGCCAGTCCGGCGGAGGGCTCCTGACAAGAATCCGGGCAGGTGAGGTTTCGTCGAGCCCGAGGTTGTCATTTCCTGTAAGGCCCGTGATACAATGTCACTCAGGCCCGTTCCCGAATGTGTGGGAGCTGGTCTGGCCACACAGGTGTGGAAGAGCTAGCTGCCGGGTCAGGGCTTGGCGGTGAACGGAAGGAACAATGATGGCCTCATACACACTATCGCGACGAGAAGACGAGATCGTCGAACTGGCGATCCAAGGGCTGACTAACGATGCAATCGCCAACCAGCTCAACCTGAGCGTGGGCACGGTCAACACGTATTGGAGCCGCGTCCGGCTCAAAGTCGGCGGAGTCGCGCGCACCGACACTGTGGCCAAGATCATCGCTGACCGGGCAGAAGACCGGAAGAGCAACCGATCTGCGCCTCCTGTCCACTTTCCGCTCATGGATGCCATGACGCTCGAGATGCGAGCGGCGCTCCCCCTCATCCAATTGTCAAAGGAGGGGGCCAGCCTGGCAGTGTGGGCCATCGAGAAGGACATGACAATCCGGTGCTTCGCGGTCGTGAACATGCCGCTGAACCGTAACGGCGCGACCATTGGAGTGGGAAAGTCGGTCTTCGAGATCTTCGGGTCCACGGACGACAAGGATCCAGCGATCGCAGCGCACCTTCACGCCCTGAACCACGATGAGACCTCAGTCGCGCTCAGCGGTGAGTTTAAAGGAATGCACCTCCGCACCGTTCCGCTCCTCAACGAAGATGAAGAATGCATCGGTTGCGTCGGCGTACTGAGCCATCCCTGATTCGCTCATCGAGGGCCCGTGCCTATTCCAGTGTGGGCGGCAGCGGTACCGTGAAGTAGAACGTACTGCCTTGATCGGGGGAGCTCTCGACCCGTATCCGTCCGCCGTGCGACTCGACTGCTAGCTTGCAGAACGTCAGGCCGAGCCCCGTGCTCATCTTGCGACCGGCCTTGCGAGATTCCACCTGGCCGAACTTCTCGAAGATGCGGCTGAACGATTCGGGAGGAATGCCTTCGCCAGTGTCACTGACAGAAAACTCGATAGACGTTCCATCTTCAGCAAACTGTGCGGAGACCGACACGGTGCCGGCGGAAGGTGTGAACTTTATGGAGTTGCCAAGGAGGTTGACGAGCGTGCGACGGAGCTTGTTCTTGTCGCCGAGCAGCTGTGGCAGGCCGCCAGCGACGCTCCTTATGAGCGTCAACTGACTTTCTTCTGCCAGTGCCGTGACCTGGCTGACGGCGGAGTCGACGAGGTCTTCGGCGAAGAGCACATCGTAGTCGAGTTGCATCGCTCCGGACTCCATTTTTTCGACATCCAACAGGTCGTTGATCATTCCCAGCAGAGACTCTCCGCCAGTAACGGCGTTTCCCATCATCTCCAGTTGAATAGGATTGAGGTCGCCGACAACATCGAGCGTCTGCATCCCCGAGATCAGCGATGTCAGCGGTGTTCGCAGGTCGTGGATGATCATGTGGGTCAGGTCGTCGCGCTGATGTTCGAGGTCTTGAAGGCGCTTGTAGTTGTCCTGAACCTGATCGAACAGTTGTACCTCGCGGTCGTGCGCGCGCTTCTTCTCGAGACACGCTCCGACGCGCGCCTTGAGCAGTGTCGGGTTGAACGGCTTGGGCAGGTAGTCTTCGGCTCCCATTTGGATGCACTTGGCGACGCCTTCCAGTTCGTCGAGACCGGAGATCATAACGACCGGGATGTGTTGCAAGTCCTCGTCGGTCTTGATCTGTCCAAGGACTTCGTAGCCGTCCATCTCGGGCATCATGATGTCGAGCAGCACGAGGTCGAACGGCCGAGTCCGCAGCGCGGCCATCGCGTCGCGCCCGTTCTCCGCGATCTCGACGCTGTACCCCAAACGCTCTAGGCGGCGCGACAGCACGTCGCAGTTCGCCGAGTTGTCGTCAACGACCAGCAGGAGACCGAGCGATTTGCCAGGCGTCGACTTTACAGATGTTTGAGACTCCTGCCTCGGTGCGATTTCGCGGCCGTTTTGGGCCATCACGACCGCTACCGTCGGCGAGCCATTGTTCACCAGTGCGAGCAGCTCGTGTCCAGCGGACTGGATTCGCCGTAAGTCCATGGCGTATCCGGCGAGACCTTCCTCTTCAGCCTGCTCAGTCAACAGTTCGGAGTAGCCGATGATCTGATTGAGGGGCGTTCGCAGACAATGGAGGAACTCTGCCGAGAGCGTGGGCCGAAGCGCGTCGCCCTGCAGAGTTTCCAAGTTGGTCAAGGTGTGCCTCGGACACTTCGCGCCAATAGCAGAGCATCGATCTTTTCCAGGAGGCGCGGAAGTTCTACTGGCTTAGTGTCATAGTCGTCGCAGCCGGATTCGAGGGCCCTGTCGCGGTCGCTGGACATGGCGTGCGCCGTGAGCGCGATGATCGGAATGTGCCTCGTGCCGGGTGCGGCCTTGAGGCGGCGCGCAGCCTCCCAGCCGTCAAGAATCGGAAGACTCATGTCCATGAGGATCAGGTCGGGAGCCTCGCTCGCAGCCATCGCCAGACCGTGTTCTCCGTCGACCGCGAGGACGACGTCATATCCCCGGCGCACCAGTCGGCGCGAGAGCATGTCGCGGTTCAGCTCGTTGTCCTCGACGAGCAAGATCTTAGACAAGGCTGGTCACCTTCTCGCCCTCATGTTGGTCGGCACGGCTTGCTGGCACCGCCCAATCTGCCAACAGGTCGCGCACCTGAAGCATCAAGTCTTCGCGTGTGCGGCCCCTCTTGACGAGGACTGTGTGAACGTTGCCGTTGAGTCGCTCCAACTCTTCGGCACTGAGGTCTTTGGCCGTGAGCACGACGATGGGGATAGAGCGCCACTCGCTGTGGGCGTGTAGCTCGGCGGCGAACTCGAAGCCGTCCATCTCGGGCATCATGAGGTCGAGCAGAATTAGTGCGGGCCGGTTTTCGGCGACGCGCTCCAAGGCGACGCGTCCATTCTCGGCCTCGCTCACTGTCCAGCCTGCCTTCTCCAACACGGTGCGCATCATCTCGCGCGTCCCCTCGTCGTCTTCGACGAGCAAGACCGGGCATGGCGGGTGCAGGCACCTGTACTTCTGCAGAATCTTCGCCAGGCGCTTCCGGTCGATCGGTTTTGTGATGTAGTTCGCGGCTCCTAGCGCGTAGCCCCGCGTCCTGTCATCCATCATGGTGAGCATGATGACGGGGATGTTGCACACCGAAGCGTCTGCCTTGAGAAGCGACAGTGCGGTCCAGCCGTCCATGCCTGGCATCATCACGTCCAATGTGATTGCTACTGGGTGCAATTGTCTTGCCAAGAGCAATCCTTCTTCGCCGTCGCTCGCGGTCTGGACCGTAAAGCCTTCCTTGTTGAGGAAGCGACGCATCAGTTCGCGCTGCGACGCATCGTCGTCGATGACCAAGACGGTGCTGCCGATGACTGGCACCGCGCCGGCACTCACTCGCAGTCCTTGCACGAGCGCGGTTTGTGCGATCTTTGGACCTGCACTTTCGGACTGTGTGTGTTCGGCTTCGCGGACGTCTGCTGGAATCTTGATCGTGAAAGTGCTGCTCTCGCCCGGCACGCTGCTGACGGTCACGTCGCCGCCCATCAACTGGCAGAAGCGGCGCGTCAGGGCCAGTCCGAGGCCCGATCCGCCGAACTTGCGCGTCGTGGAAGTGTCGGCCTGGGTGAAGACGCGGAAGAGCTTGACCAGTTGCTCTGGAGTCATGCCGATGCCCGTGTCCGACACGCGGAACCAGATCCATTCGCGGTCCTCCATTGTCTCGAGGGACACTTCCAACGAGATCGCGCCGTGGTCGGTGAACTTGGCCGCGTTGGACAAGAGGTTGAGCAGGCACTGCCGCACCTTCGTCATGTCGGCGCGGATCGTTCCAATGTTGGGTGGGCACTGCACGCGTAGCGTGTTTGAGTTCGCCTCGACCAACGGTCGGATCGTCCCTTCCACCTCTTCTATGAGGCTCGGCACGCTGAAAGTTTCGAGGTAAAGCTCCATCTTGCCGGCCTCGATCTTGGAGAGGTCGAGGATGTCGTTGATGAGCGACAGCAGGTGGTTTCCAGCGCCGTGGATCCGCTGTAGGTCGGGAAGAAAGCCCGTGACGCCAAGGTCGGTGGCCTCTTCCTGCAACATTTCGGAGTAGCCAAGGATCGCATTGAGCGGAGTGCGCAGCTCGTGGCTCATGTTGGCCAGGAACAGGCTCTTCGTTCGGTTGGCGGCTTCTGCCGCCTCCTTTGCCCTGGCGACGTCCTCCTCGGCGCGCCGACGCTCGGTCACGTCCTCCATTGCGAGCACAAGCAGCTCACCGTGGTTGCCCGCCTTGAGCTTTCGGGCGTTGAGCAGCATCACGCGCCGCCCGATCGTGGGGAAAGTGTGTTCAAGCTCGAAGTCGCTGAAGACGGAGTTCTTGGGCACGATGTCTTCAAGGAGCGTGCGCAGTGCGGGGATGTCCCACTGGCCGTTGCCCAGTTCGTAAATGAGGCGGTTCTCCGTCTCCTCGAGGGTGACATGGAACGTGTGGTAGAAGGCGCGGTTTGCGCTGTGCACGCGCAAGGTGGTGTCGAGCATGAGCAGGGGCTCGCGCACGGTGTCCACGATGTTCTGGGAGAACGCCTCGATGTCCTTGAGTTCGGCGGCCGCCTTCGCCACCTCTTCTTCAGCGCGGCGGCGCTCGGTCACGTCCTCCATCGCCAACACAAGCAGTTCGCCGTGGTTGCCGGCCTTGAGCTTACGGGCGTTGAGCAGCATCACTCGGCGACCGATGGCCGGGAAGCTGTGGACCAGTTCGAAGTCATTGAAGACCGAGCTCTTGGGAACGACGTCTTCGAGGAGCCGGCGCAAGTCGGGGATGTCCCACTGGCCGTTGCCCAGCTCGTAGATCAGGTGGTTGACGGTCTCCTCGGGAGAGACTCTGAACGTCTGATAGAACGCCCGGTTTGCGCTTCGCACGCGCAGCGTCGTGTCTAGCATCAGCAGCGGCTCGCGCACCGTGTCGACGATGTCCTGAGCGTAGGTCTCGATCCCTTCGATGTTCTGTGTTCGGTCCATCACTCACCCGTGTCCTACTCGCCGACGTAGTTCATGATGCCGATCGCGCCCATGATCTCTTGGTTTTCGTCGCGCAGAGGCAGCGCGTTGAGGATCATGTTGCTGTACTCTTTCTTCAGCCTCACGGTCGACTCCTTGCCCTGTAGCGCGGCCAGGTGCGCTGCGATCGGCGGGTGCGCGGGGTCTGTCGACTTGAAGATCTCGTACACCGTCTTCCCGACCTCCCAAACGACGCCGAAGTGGGTCGCGGGCAAGACGCCGTTCGCTACGATGGAGAGAGTGAGGTCCTTGTCGGTCGCCCAGACAGCGGACTTGATCTGTTCCATTGCCAGTTGCATCAGCGCAAGTGAGGCGCGCGCCTCCATGAGTGTGATCTCCTTCGAGGCGATGTGGTCCGCAAGGCCCTCCTTGTCGACGTTGGCCCCGCGAAGGGCCGCTTCCGCACGGTCCTTGATCACTTTAGCGACCGTGTCGGTGCAACCCTGCCCACCGACCTTCATCCGGATGCGGAGCCAATACGTGTTTACGGTCCCGACGCTCAGCCCGAGCTTTTGCGCTATTCCCTCGTTCGTGAGCCCCTGGATCGCCAGTTCGACGATTTCAGACTCGCGCTGCGACAGCTCTGTCTTGCTCATTGTGCCTGCTCCTCGCCGCGAGATTCAGCTTGCTGTCCAACTCCACAAGATCGCGCGGCCACAAGAGGTTCTACGACCACTCGTTACAGGTTCATTGTCGCTTCAGAGTAGGACCAAGGACAAGTCGGCCCTTCCCTGTCAGTGCTTTTACTGACAGCGTAAGCATTAGGATGAGGACACAGGTGCGCCCTGGCTATGTTCTCACCCAAGGCAGTTCTCATCGAAAACCAGGGCCCCTTTCCTGTATGACTCGTGATAAAATGCCCCCAGACCAGTTACCTCCCGCGTGAGAGCTGGTCTCGCCACACCGGTGTGGCAGAGCAGGGGGCCGGGCCAGGCGGTCTTTGCGGGATACGCTGATGGCCTCATACAAACTGTCGCCGCGCGAAATCGAGATCGTAAACCTGGCTATCGAGGGGCTGACCAACGAAGCCATCGCCAACCAGCTCAACCTGAGCGTCGGAACGGTCAACACGTATTGGAGCCGTGTAAGGCTCAAGGTGGGCGGCACCGCCCGCACCGACACGGTAGCCAAGGTCATTGCCGACCGGGCCGACGAGCGCCAGCGCGACCGTGCGGCACAGCC
>JANWJY010000186.1 GCA_025451715.1 Fimbriimonadaceae bacterium
AGCATGTTCAGGCCAGTTTAACGGTTTGTTTAGGGTCAAGTCCGGCCTTTGCCAGCTTGACTTTTCTCCTTCTACGTGGGAGAATGTACGTCTGGCGAGTTTGGGGCTGGAGACCCTGGCATACCGGGAGTTTTATTTATGCGGAGCCTCGTGATTGCGAGAACCCTGACTGTGGCCCTCTTGGCGCTTCTTTTCGGAGTGGTACAGGCGGGTCTTATCGATGGAACTGTACTCATCAACCGTGCGGCAAACAACCGCACGATCACCGTCCAGTACGACGGTGTGAACGCTGCGCTGGTCGAGATGCGCGTGAACGGCGAGAGCGTCGCCAGCCGTGCAACCGACGAAAAAGTGATGACCGGCGAGACCAACTTTGCGCTTAACCCGGCGATCCTCGTGGACGGCGACAACACGATCGAGATCCGGATGTACGACGCGAAGGGCAAGCTCATCGCGCACGAGCGAACGACGGTCTTCGTCGACCGGAAGCCGACCGGGCCCGTGTTCCTCGAAAAGCCGAAGTCGGGCAGCACGATCCAGGGTCCCGTACAGATCGAGCTAGGGATGCGACAGAACCTTCGCAACCTGTACGTCAGCTTCTTCCTCGACGACGTTGCCATGCACACGACGAACTACCCGCCTTACGCGTACCTATGGGACACGACGCGAGTGGCCAACGGCTGGCACGAAGTCCAGGCGTGGGTCGTCGACGACACCAACCGAACCTTCAAGACTGAGAAGATGCGGCTGTACGTGAACAACCCGAGCGGTCGCACAGCGCGACTCAACCCGCTCAAACCGACCGAGAACACGGGCAACACGACCGGCGAGCCCGTCGGCGTCAAGCCGATCACGGGCGGAGCGGGCCTTGGCGCACCGGTCACGGGAGTGACCCCGCCGCTTGGAACTGCGACAGTGTCGGAGAACGTGGGCGGCACATCCGCACTCGCCGATTCGGCCGGTACGAAGGCGCCTGAAGTCGGAAAGGGCGACGCGACAGGCCAGCGCGCGCTGTTGCCGACTGGAACGCGCGTCGCAGTCGTGCCGAACACGTCGACGAACGGGACGACCGTAGCCCCGAATACTCCGGAGAAGCTCCCGATCGTCGAGATCACCTTCGGTTCGCGGATCTACGACACCAAGACGTTCGAGCTCTCTCTGAACGGCAAGCCTGTCAAGTTCGACGTAGCTCCTATGGTTCTGGACGGTGTTCCCTTCGCCCCGTTCCGCCACCTCTTTGAGGATGCGGGCGGCGAGGTCAAGTGGACGCACGCCTCCAAGACGGTCGATGCGATCGGACTCGGCAGTTCGCTCACCTTCCGGATTGGCGAGGAGTTCGGCCTTCTCAACGGGACGCAGTTCCTGTTCGAGCGAGCGCCCTTCCTCCAGTCGAACCGGACTGTGGTTCCGCTGAGCTTCGTCAGCAAGACCTTGGCGATGGACGTTGCCTACGACCCGAACACCGGCCACGTGCTCATCACGGCCGCAGGCAAAAAGTAGCTCCGAAGCCCTTCGAGCGGCCCCTGGCAAGCGCCAGGGGCCGCTCGGTTTTAAGCGTTCCGATGTCCGGACTGCTACAGTTGCCCCGCAGTCTTGCCGAAAATCCAGCCCAGGCCGGACCTATCGGCCAAAGCGTCAATGAGCCTAAAGCTCCCGAGCACGAGGCGGTTTGTCCTCATGGGCCTGGCCTTCGCAACGATCGGCGGAGGGCTATCCATCTACCTCGATGGCCCATGGGTGATCGTCGTGCTCTTTGGGCTGGTCATGACGATGCTCCTCTCAGCGGTGCTCCAGAAGGAGCACGACCTGATCGTTGCGATCGACGAGCACACCCAAGCAAAGCAGGAGTACAGGGCCATGGTCGGCCAACTCCCGATCGGGCTCTTCGCGATCCGTGGCGGCAAGGTGCTTTTCACCAATGAGAACTGGACAAAGTCCCACGGAGACGAGGAGGGTGGTCTTTTCGAGCGCCTTAACGCGCTGGATCGGGAACAGCTCGTGGTCGCCCTCGAACGGGCCGAATCGGACCTCCTCCCGTTTTCAATGACGCTCCGGGCCAACGCGATCGTCGGCACGGTCCACTACGAGGCTTACGGTTCCCCGGTGACGGACAGCGAAGGCAAGCTTCGACACGTGCTCGTGTTCTGTGTAGACGTCACTCCGTTCGTGAAGGCCAAGAACGAGGTCTCGCGCAAGCACCGCGAGGTCGACGAGAAGAACTATCAGCTCAACGCCGCTCTGCGGCAGGTCGAGCGCTCGTTGGAGACCATGGTCGTTACGATGGTCCGCGCCGTTGAGGTCAAGGACCCGTACACCGCTGGGCACTCCTCCCGAGTTCGACAGTACAGCGTTTGGATCGGCGAGCAACTCGGGCTCAGCCCGTACGAGCTTCGGATCCTGAGCTACGGCGCCCTAATCCACGACGTGGGAAAGATAGGCATCCCAGACGACATCCTGCTCAAGCCTAGCATGCTCTCTCCGATGGAGTACGAGGTGATCAAGCTGCACACGATCCACGGTGCGAACATCGTCGCGGACATCGACTTCTTCCGAGACTGTGTCCCGATCGTCCGCTGGCACCACGAGCGGTTGGACGGCTCGGGCTACCCCGACGCTCTTGTGGGCGACGATATCCCCTTCCTCGCCCGGGTGGTGGCGGTCACCGACGTCTTCGACGCGATGACGAGCAACCGGTCCTATAGGCAGCCCGTGAGCTGTAAGGAGGCCCTCGAGATCATGTCCCAGGACGTAGCCTCGGGCCGTCTGGACGCGATAGCCTTCGACGCCTTGAGGTCGGTCGTGGCGGAGCGGGGGATGATTCCCCAGATTGACGGAGAGGTCGACCGAAGGGCTGCCTGAGCCCGGTAGACCTGAGGTTTTTCCCGGGCCTGCCGAGAATCTCACTGGCGACTTCAGAGACGGGGCCAACCAATGAGTCAGAGGAAACCCAACAGCGACCAAAGACAGCACGCACGGTTCGAGCTGCTCGACTATGCCCTCATGGAGGGCCACTCCGACGACCAGCCCGCGCCCCAGAGGGCGATCATCGTCGATGTGAGCCTGGGAGGGCTCCAAATCCGCTCCCGGACGAAGTTCACGCACGGCGACGTCTTTAGGCTGACCGTAGGCCGTGCCGACAGCACGCCGGTCTTGATCGTCGCAGAGGTCCGCTACTCGATCCCCATCGACGAGTCCGACCTCTATGCCACCGGTTTCAAGGTCAAGCCCGAGGACAACGAGCAGCGCATCAACTGGGTCGACTACGTCCACACCGTGTTCCAGTCTCAGGGCGAGACGCTCACATATTAGACAAGGGGTCGTAAACCAGAAGGGCGTCGCGGTAATCCGTGACGCCCTTCAATTCTTTAGACCGTTCGATCAGCCAGCGTTGCTGCCGCACGAACCGCAACCACCGCCAGCGCTCGCTTGTCCTTCCTCGGTTTGGAACGACGATCCGCAGCCGCACGTGTTGGTCGCGTTGGGGTTCTCGATCTTGAAGCCGCCCCCCATGACGTCGTCGACGTAGTCGACCTGCGCGCCCTCCATGTACTGGAGGCTGAGGCTGTCGACGACGATCCGCACACCCTCGTGTTCGAACTGCTGGTCGCCCTCTTCCGGCTCGTTGTCGTCCAGGGCCATTCCGTAAGTAAGGCCGGAGCAACCGCCGCCGGCGACCCAAACACGCAGCGCAGCGTTGGTCTTGTTTTCAGCCTGAATAAGGTCCGTCAGCTCTTGTGCAGCGCGCTTCGAAAGGGTGATCGCCATTGATTGAGTGCCCCGGTCTCTTGACCGTCATTGTAACATACGACATATTCCCTGTCCTGAGTTCGGGACCCTAGGCACGATGGCTGGGTCCAAACTTTATAGCGCAAGGGCGTGCCGACCTGCCAAAATGGCCGGGTTGGGCCAAACGGCGCCAGAAAGACATGCAAGAGCAAGAAGTGAGGAACGGCGAAGGATCAGGGACGGGAAGGAGAAGGCTGATGACCGCAGCCTCGCGGCTGTTCGCCAAGACGGGTCTGAGTGAGGTCACGGTGGCCCAGATCCTCGACCAGAGCGGAGTGAAGGCTCCTACTCTTTACCACCACTTTGGCGGCAAGGAGGGCTTGTACGTCACATGGGCTTGTCACACCCTGGACGTGATGGACGCGGAGTTCAAGGCGCTAAACTCGACCGGCCCGACCCTGCGCGACTTCCTGCTCGAGGCCAGCCGCATCCTGCTTTCTCAGCGCTCGATGGACATCATGCAGGTCATGCGAGACAGGCGTTGGCTCGCGGATTCCGACTCGGTCGAGCAGATCGACGACGCACTGAAGGTCGCTGTCTTCCAGCCGATCGCCCGCGCGATCGAGGGCACGACCCCGATCAAGGACGCTGGCGACGCAAGCCAGCTCTTCGTGCACATGGTCGGCGTCCGAAGACCAGGCTATAAGCGGGCGGGCTCGGTCGACCCTGCCTCGACAGAGGAGATCGTCGACCTTTTCCTGAGCGGGGTGCATGGCGGCAGCCGGGCCGCGGTCCAGAGCGGTTACGACCGGGCCCGAGAGCCCGGGGCACCGATCGAGGTCAAGTAGAATCACTCCCGTCCCGGCTGGCGGGACAAAGCGCTTTTAGGAAAACCGAAGGATGCCCTACGTCGTAACCGAACCCTGCATCGGCGTCAAGGACAAGTCGTGCATGACCGTCTGTCCCGTGGACTGCATCTACGAGATCGACAACATGGTCGTGATCCATCCCGACGAGTGCATCGACTGCGGGCTGTGCGAGCCGGAGTGCCCGGTGACCGCTATCTTCGTCGACACCGACGTGCCAGAGCAGTGGGCGAGCTACATCGAACAGAACCGCCGCGAGTCCGAGAAGAAGACGGGCGGGTAGGCGGCTCGTAACTCCGGCCCTGTATTGGGAAGAGCTAGGGTTGGGGTGACCTAGAAGGTCACCCCAACCGCTCGGATGCAACCGCCTAGTTAGAGCTCATCGACCACATAGCTCTGTCGATACGCGCCTTCCAACCCAGCCCTGGCGGGGGAGTGTTTGGCCTAAATCGAACCCGCGCCAAGACTCCGTCCGTACCCGGCCTGACGAACCGGTTTGGATTGCTGGTAATCAAGACTTCCACGAACGTGTCTGTGATTTTTGCCAATCGGGTGTCGACCTGTTCGTATTGCCCCGTATTGAAGTTGAAAAGGTCGATGCTCTGCTGAATGTCGGACACGTCGACCGCCGCCTCCAACTTGAAGCGAAGTTCGTTGACGTCGGAGAACGTAGGTGCTCCCTTGAAGATGATTTGGATGGGAGCTTCGGTGACAATGGGGGTCGCTCCAGGCCGAGCAACGTAGTAGCTGTTGTCGTTGTCAGACAGGTCGTTCACGCCGCCGCTGAAGTAAGTGCCGCGAAAGAGACTGAGGCTGGAGATCGGCACCAGGTCAACGAGCGAGGCAGAGAAGTTATCGACATAGATCTCTTCGATGTTGGAAATCGAGCTTGCAAAAGTCGCCGCTCCAACAGAGCCTGGCTGGGACACGATGGCGGGTACGAGCTTGTTCAGGACCTCCTTTCCATCAAAGTAAGCGACGACCCTCTTGCCGTCGAGATCGGCCCGGCAGTGATGCCACTCCGTTTGGCCGTGCTGGTTGATGAAGAACTGGAACTCCCCCACAACGTAGCTCCGGATGCCGTTTTCGACCTGTTCGACGACGACGTCACGGCGATCGCCGGCGCGGAAGTTCACGACCAGGAAGTTGTCCGGGTCGGTGTAGCGCAGAACGATCATCTTGCTGACGTCGTCTGGGCCTGCGTCGGAGTGCATTTCGGCCTGGACAGAGACGTTTGTGTGGAAGATCGAGTCCACCGTCGAAATGTTCCAGACGCGATTGTTGATCCACTCGCCTGTGCCGATGTAAATGCCCTCTGCCGCGACCCAGTCTCCCTGGTCGCTGGACCAACCGTCGGCGACTTCGTCGCTGAAATCGTCAAAGAACAGACCACCGCCAAGGGAGAATGTGAAAGCGCCCACAAGAGCCACTGAGACGAGTTTCACGTTCGTGCGCATGATCGTCGATTATACGACGCTTTCTGCAATTCAGACGCTCTAGTGCAGATTGTGCCGGCTAGTCACGTGCCGCAGTGGATGGAGAAGGGGACCAGGGTATGGGCGTGGTCTGCTAAGCGGCTTCGCCGAGCAGCTTCTTCCACCGCGAGCCGTCGAGGCGCGACAGCTGGGTCAGCTCGACGCCGACCCGGAACTTGCCACGGTAGTCGCGCACGTGCCGCACGACGCCTTTGCTGACGACCGGTCCGAGCGCCGTTTCGATCGTCAGCTCGAGTTCCGTGCCCGTTGCTAGCTTCGCGTCTGTGATTAGCCCGATCCCATGGACTGAGACGTCGCGGATTTGAGCCCGGAACTCAACGCCCGCGGCCTTGAAGGTCGCGAACATCCGGTCGACCATGACCCGGCTCGCCTCGGCGTTGTCCACGACCTGGAGGTGCCCCTTGAGCTGGAGCGTGAGCTTGATGAGGGGGACGGCCTGGCCCTCGGCCTCGTCGCTGAGGGTGTTGTCAGCGTCGACGATCTTGAGTACCGCGTTCATGCAGGCCTTGGCCTTGGGGCCGTACGCCTCGACGTAGAAGGTGTCGCCAGGTTCGGAGCCGAGGTGGTCTTCGGCGGTGACGACGATGGACTCGCCACGGAAGTACTGCACCCAGCCATTGACGAACTTGGCGTCTTTGTGGCGGGAGAGCCGGCACCGTGTGCCTACGAAGAACTGTGTATTCACGAGACCCATTCGCTTCAGTAAGATTGTCGGTACTTTCCTGGTTCGTTTGAGCCTGGTAGATGTGCGGGGAAGTTCGAAGGTTGGATGAGGGCGACGGCGAAGCGGGGCCTAACACATCCGAACTCTCGGACCTCCGAACTACCGAACCGCCGGTGTGATACCCTCCACCCCAGACATGGCAAACGAAGGCTCCAAACCAGCGCCCGGCAAGCAGGTCAGGGCCGCACAGGACCAGTTCGTGCTCGAATGGGGCCGGATGAGCTCCAGTTGGGGCATAAACCGCACGATGGCCCAGATCCACGCCCTTCTCTTGGTCAGCGGGCAGCCCCACAGCGTCGACGACCTGATCGACCGGCTCCACATCAGCCGCGGCAACGCCAGCATGAACCTGCGCGGTCTGATCGACTGGGGCATCATCCAGAGGTACCGCAAGGCTGGGGACCGCAAGGACATCTACGTCAGCGACGACGACATCTGGCACGTGTTCTCGAGGGTCGTGCGGGAACGGAAGCGCCGAGAGATCGACCCCACGATCGGGGCCATCCGGGAGTGTATGGCCATGATCCCGGACGAGGACAAGTCCGAGGAAGCGGGCGTGCTCCGAACCAGGCTCAAGACCTTGCTCGACGTGTTTGCCCTGATCGACCTCATTTTCGACCAGGTCTTCAGCAGCGACGAAGCCTTCCGGCAGGCCGTAGAAACGTACAAGAACCCGGGAGATAGGCCGGTCAAAACCTAGCTAAAGCCACATTGCCGCTAGGCTCGAACAGGGGTATTGTGAACCCAGATGCAGCAGGAGACGCACACGATCACTAAGCGAGGATCGGTCATGAAGGTGCCCGTGCTCCCCGTACGGGACACCGTGCATTTTCCAGGCGTCATCCAGACGCTGCTCATCGGCCGCGACATGTCGCTGCGCGCCCTCCACGAGTCGCTTGAGAAGGGGCGCGAAACGCTCGTGCTGAGCCAGCGCAACCACACGGTCGACGAACCGACGGCCAAGGACCTCTATCGCGTCGGCACCGTGAGCGAGGTGCTGCACGTACTGCCTCTGCCGGACGGGACGATGCGCGTCGTTCTGCGCGGTCTCGCGCGCGCAAAGGCCAGCAAGGTCACCTTCCGCAATGGCTACTTCATGTGCGAGTGCGAGTTCTTGCCAGAGGTGAAGGAGCAGAACGAGCGCATCGACGCGCTGATGCGCGAGTGCGTGAGCGCGTTCCAGCAGGCGTCCAACTTGGGGCTTCAGGCGCCGCCCGAGGTCCTCGACATCGTCGGCACGATGCAAGACTCAGGCGAGCTCGCCGACACGATCGCGCACCACTTGCCGTCGCTGAACACGATGACGCGGCAGGAACTGCTTGAAGAGCCTGACGTTGCAAAGCGGCTTGAGAGACTGGTCACCATTTTGGTCCGCGAGCTTCAGGTGCTCGAGTTGCAAAGCGCGCTTCGCAGCAAGGTCGAAGAGGAGCTCGGCCAGACCCAGCGCGAATACTATCTGCGCGAACAGCTCAAGGCGATCCAGCACGAGCTCGGTGGCGAAGAGGACGTCTTCAGCGAGGAGGGCGAGGAGTATCGGCGAAAGATTGTGGCGGCTGGAATGCCGCCCGAGACCCACGAAAAGGCGATCCTGGAGTTGCGCCGACTCGAGCGGGCTCCTAGCAGCTCACCGGAGGGCATGGTCATTCGGAACTACCTCGATTGGCTGGTCGAGCTTCCCTGGCAGACCGTGACCGACGACCAGATCGACGTCAAAAAGGCCGCTGCGATGCTCGACCGCGACCACTACGGGCTCGAAAACGTCAAGGACCGCATTCTCGACTTTCTGGCTGTCCGGCAGCTTTCAAAGTCCCTGCGTGGCCCGATCCTGTGCTTCGTCGGCCCACCCGGCGTCGGTAAGACCAGCATCGGAAGATCGATCGCGGAGTCGCTCGGGCGCAAGTTCCACCGCATCTCGCTCGGCGGCGTGCGCGACGAGGCCGAGATCCGCGGCCACCGACGGACCTACATCGGCTCGATGCCTGGCAGGCTGATCCAGGGCGTCAAGCAGTGCGGCACGAAGAACCCGGTTTTCATGCTCGACGAGATCGACAAGATGACGAGCGACCTGCGCGGTGACCCCACCAGCGCACTGCTCGAGGCGCTCGACCCCGAGCAGAACCAGCACTTCAGCGACCACTACATCGAGTCGACGTTCGACTTGAGCAACGTGATGTTCATCGCGACGGCCAACCTTCTGGAGAACATTCCCCCGCCGCTGCGCGATCGCATGGAGGTGATTCGCTTCCCGAGCTACACCGAGCAGGAGAAGCTTCACATCGCGCAGAAGTTCCTCGTGCCGAAGCAGCTCCTGGAGCACGGGCTGAAGAAGAGCCAGCTCACCGTTCCCAAGGCCGCGCTCGAGACGGTTGTTCGCGAGTACACGCGCGAAGCCGGCGTGCGGTGGCTCCAGCGAGAGATCGGTACGATGTGTCGCAAGGCCGCGCGCAGCATCGCCGAGGGCCAACAGGGCAAGGTCACCGTCGAGCCAAAGGTGCTCGAAAAGATGCTCGGCAAACCGCGGTTCCGCTACGGACTTAAGGGCAAGAGCGATGAGGTGGGTGCCGCGACCGGCCTCGTCTACTCTGAGTACGGCGGCGACATCATCACGATTGAAGCGAACCTCAGCTCGCCGTTCGGCGAACAGCCGCAGGTCAAGCTGACCGGGTCGCTCGGCGACGTGATGAAGGAGTCGGCGATGGCGGCGATGACCTACATCCGCGCGAACCAGCGGCGGATCAACGTCGAGAAGGAGTTTAGGTACGACGTGCACATCCATGTCCCCGAGGGCGCGGTGCCGAAGGACGGCCCGAGTGCGGGCGTGACGATGTTGACTGCGGTCGTTTCCGCCTTCACGGGCCGCGCGGTCCGGCGCGATTACGCAATGACGGGCGAGATCACGCTGCGAGGCAAGGTGTTGCCGGTCGGCGGCGTGCGGGAAAAGGTTCTCGCCGCCCACAGGGCCGGGATCAAGCACGTGATCCTGCCAGCCGAGAACATGCGCGATCTGGACGAGCTGCCGGAGGGTCCGAAGGCCGACCTGACCTTCCACCCAGTCAAGACGGCGGACGACGTGCTGAAGCTAGCTCTGGTTTAGTCGACGGCGAGCGTTTGCTTCGTCGGACCGAGTGCGAGCATCTGTTCGAGAGCTTTAAGCGCGGGCGCCCTCACTTCGTCCGGGACCACGACGTGGTTCATCACGCGACCGGCAACGAGCTCTTCTAGCACCCAGCACAGGAACGACGGGTGGATCCGGTACATCGTGGAGCACGGGCAGATCTGCGGGTCAAGGCAGAACACTTCCTTGTCCGAGTTGTTGTGCGCAAGCCGGCTGACGAGGTTGATCTCCGTCGCAACCGCCCACTTCGTGCCGGGCTTTGCGCCCTCGATCGTGTTGATGATGTACTCGGTCGAGCCCATGAAGTCCGAGGCGTCCGCGACGTCCATCGGCACCTCGGGGTGCACGAGGATGTTCACGCCAGGATGGTCGCGGCGTGCGTTCATCACTTGCTCTAACTTGAAGCGCCCGTGGACCGAGCAGTGCCCCTTCCACAGGATGAACGTCGCTTCCCTGATTCGTTCAGGCGTGTTGCCGCCGAGCGGCTTGAACGGGTCCCACAGCACCATGTCGCGCTCGTGGTCGTAACCCATTTTGATCCCCGTGTTGCGGCCGAGGTGCTGGTCGGGGAAGAACAGAACCTTGCTGCCCTTCTTGAACGCCCACTCGAGCGCTTGCGGCGCATTAGTGCTCGTGCAGACCGTTCCGCCGTGCTCGCCGACGAAAGCCTTGAGGTTCGCGGCAGAATTGATGTAGGTGACGGGCACGATCTGGCTCGTGTCGGTCACTTCTGAGAGCTGCTTCCAACACGAGCGCACCTGGAAGTGGTTGGCCATGTCGGCCATCGAGCACCCGGCGGCGAGGTTGGGCAGGATCACCTTCTGTCTCGGCGGGGTCAGGATGTCCGCGCTCTCAGCCATGAAGTGCACGCCGCAGAACACGATGAACTCGGCCTGCTTGGTTGCAGCCGCGTTCTGCGCGAGCTTGTAGCTGTCGCCGGTGAAGTCGGCGTGCTTGATGACCTCGTCGCGCTGGTAGTGGTGGCCGAGGATCACGAGCCTTTCGCCCAGTGTGCGCTTCGCGTTCTGGATGCGTTCGAACGCCTGCTCGTCGGTGAGAGCGGCGTACTCGGGCGGCAGTGGCGCCTGATACATCGTTATTACGTCGCGCCGTCGCGGCGCTGTCCCTGTTGCGGCCACAGTCCATTCGGACGGGGTTGTTGTGACCGCTCCAGTTTCATTATACGTTTTGGTGCTGCCCGGCCCGACTCAACGACGGGACTTGACAAGCTCTTTGATCGCCGACTTGACGTCCTCGAGGCCCAGCCCGTTCTCAGCCAAGAGCCGCTTCTGGTCACCGTGGTCGATGAACCGGTCCGGGAGGGCCATCAGTGTGTGCTTGACCGAGAGCCCCCGCTCTACCATCTCGTCTCGCACCATTTGACCGAAGCCGCCGTTGCGGGCGTTCTCCTCGATCGTGAGCAGGTTTCCGGTCTCGGCGGCCTGGCCGAAGATCTCGTCAAAGTCGATTGGCTTCGCCCAGCGCGCGTTGACCACCTGAACTCCAAGCCCCTCGGCAGCCAGTTGCATTGCAGCCTCCCACGCCGTCTCGACCATCGAGCCCAGCGCAGCGATCGTGACGACAGGCTCCAACTCTGAAGGCGAACCCATCGCCTCAGCCTTGCCGAACTCGATCGGCGTGCGCCCTTCGGGAAGGTTTTCCGGCGTCGTGCCACGCGGATACCGGATCGCGATCGGCCCCTTGTCATAGTCCTTCATGAAGAACAGCATCTCGCGCATCTCGGTCGTGTCGCGCGGCGCGAGCAGCGCGAACCCGGGGATGAACGAGAGGTACGAGACGTCGAACGCGCCGTGGTGGGTCGGGCCGTCCGCACCGACTATCCCTGCCCTGTCCATCGCAAAGCGAACCGGGAGGTGTTGGATCGCGACGTCGTGGAGCACTTGGTCGAACCCGCGCTGCAAGAACGTCGAATAGATCGTGCAGAACGGCTTCATCCCGCCCGCAGCGAGGCCCGCGGCGAAAGTCACTGCGTGCTGCTCGGCGATGCCGGTGTCGTAGTACCGGTCTGGGTAGGTCTCCGCAAACTTATTCAGTCCCGTGCCGTCGGGCATCGCGGCGGTGATCGCCACGACCCGGGGGTCGTCTTTGGCCATTTCCACGATCGCGTCACCGAACGCCTTCGTGTACTGCACCGGGCCGCTCGACTTCTTCGGTACCTCGCCAGTCTCGGAGTCGAACGGCGTCACACCGTGCCACTTGCGTGAGTCGTCCTCTGAAAGTTCGTACCCCTTCCCCTTTACAGTGATCGCGTGCACGAACACGGGACCTCGCACCTGGCGCAGGTTGCGGAAAATTTCGAGCAGTCCAGGAAGGTCGTGCCCGTCGACCGGGCCGATGTATTCAAAGCCCATTTCCTCAAAGATCGTGCCGGTCTCTTCAGGAGCGAAGTAGTGCGTAAACCCGTGCCGGAGTCCTGCCGCGATGCGCGGTGCGGGCCCGGGCACGCGCTCGATAAGCTCCTTAGCACGGTGCGCCCAGTTCTGGATCGTCGGGCGCGACCGCAACCGCGTGAAGTAAGAAGTCAGCGCGCCCACGTTCGGCGCGATCGACATTCTGTTATCGTTGAGCACGACCGTGATGTCCGTGCCCATCTCGCCCGCGTGGTTCAGCGCCTCCCAACTCATGCCCGCGCAGATCGCGGCATCACCCGTCACAGCCACCACCCTTTCATCCAGCCCCTGACGATCTCGCGCCGCAGCGAAACCGAGTGCCGCAGAGATCGCAGTGCCCGCGTGGCCCGCGCCGAAGTGATCGAGCTCGTGCTCTGACCTCTTCAAAAACCCGCTGAGCCCTTTGTGCATGCGCAGAGAATCGAAGCGCGGCAACCGACCGGTCAAGAGCTTGTGAGGATACGCCTGGTGTCCCGTGTCCCAAACGACCTTGTCGGGAGGCATCGAATAGGCGGCGTAAAGCGCGACCGTCAGCTCGACCGTGCCGAGGTTGGAGCTGAAGTGCCCGCCGGTCCGGCTGACGTTGTCGATGATCGCCTGCCTCACCTCGCCTGCGAGCTGGAGCAGTTCCTTGTCCGTGAGCTTGTGGAGGTCCGTCGGTGTGACGATCTGGCTCAATAGCTCGTAGGTCTTGCTCATGTGCCTGTCCGGTCTACGTTCAAAGCGTACCTAGAGTTGTGGGGCTTCGTCCCACCGTTCGGCGATCAATGCGGCCAGCTCTTCCAGCAGAGCGACCTCCGTCGGCCCGAACGCACCCACCTGGTGGCCGTCGATGTCGATCTGCCCGAGGACCTGGCCCTCTCTCCGAATCAACACCACCGCCTCGGACCGAGTTTCCAGGCTGCACGCCAGGTAGTTCTTTAGCTCCCTCACGTCTTCGATAACCTGGTTCCTGTCCTCGGCGATCGCCGTGCCGCACACCCCAGTTCCGACCGGGATTCTGGTATGGTCCGTCTCCGCCCCGACGTACTCGTCCAGAACGAGGGTGTCGCCCTCGAGCCGGTACGCCCCCGACCAGTCGAACCCGTCGAGCTGGTCGAGCTGGGCCATGCAGAACGCGCGGAAAGCCCTGCCTCGCTGCGGGCTCGCCGAGCAAGCGTCAATGACTCCCTGATAGCTATATCGCTCCGTATGGTCCTTCATCGTGGCCTAGGTTAGACTCCTCTCGGGCTTGAGGATTCGGCGATCGTAAGTATGAAGGCAATGCGACTCGGGAGGACGGGACGAAGTTGAAACGCATCGTCCTGGCCGTCGAAGACGACCTCAAGGAACAACTGCTCATCACGCGCGCCGTTAGCGAAATCGAGGGCGTCGAGCTTGTCACTGTCGACACGGGGGGTGACGCGATCGACTACATCAATAGGCGAGGTCCGTACTTGTCTCGCAGACCGAACGAAAACCCCAGTCTTGTGATCGTCGACCACGAACTTCCCGACATGCTCGCGGTCATATTGGTCCGCGCCCTGCGCGAGCACCCGAAGTTGAAGAACCTGCCTGTGTTCGTTTATGCGTCAGATTTAAACGGCGATGCAAAGGTCTATGAGGAGTTCGCGGTGGACGGGCCGGTGATGAAGCCCGTCGCCGACGAGTCGTTCCGAGCAGTCGTGTGCGACGCCGTGCGCCGACACTTATCCGTCTAGCCACCCACCGAGCCAAGCCACGCGACAACGGCCTCGTCGGTCGTACCCTTCCCTTCCGGGATCAGTTCCAGGCACGGAATCCCGTCCCACATTCCACGGTCCAAACCGCCGACGGCGACCTTCAATGCGCACTCTTTGACCCCGACGGCCGCACCCGGCTCCAATCGCGAACCGAGCAGCACCGACTGTGCGAGCCCCATCAGGAACCGCGCGGCCGAATCCGTGTTCGCCCCCGATATCCCGTACACCTCGACCTCCGGTTGGTCGAATTTGATCAGCCCGCACGTGAACACGTGCACGCTCCCTTCGTGCAGGCGGTGCTTCACCTGCACGTGGTCCGCCGCCGCGATCGGCACGCCGTCGGGCCGGAGCGAGAACACCTGCGAGGGAAGCCGGTACACCTGCGAAACAGGGTCAGCGACCACGCCGTCGCACAACAGCGCGAGCCGCTGCGCGACGGACAAAAAGAAGTCGAGCGCAGAATAGGTCTCTGGGTCGTAAGACTCGAACGTGAGCTGCAGCAGCATCCACGTCGACTCGACGCGCAACCGCAGCTCCGGATCCCACGACTGCGCCGCATCGGAACGCGCGAACGCAGCAGGGTCGAACCCCGCCTCCTCCTTCGGCAGCACCATCATCTTCAGCACGGTCTTGCGATCCGGCGACGAAAGCGCGTACACACCTCGCTGGATCGGCGCGTTGAGGTCTTCCTTCTTCGCGTCTGCGGCGAGGGGCACGCCGAACCCAACAACAGCACCGCCCTCGCCCTTGGGGTTCAGCACGTCGAGCAGCCGCGGGAACTGCGCCCGGGCTGCGAGCACAGAGAGGTAGCAGCCCTTGCTGATCGTGAGCCCCGACCCTTTCGGCTTGCTGAACTTAATGACGTCCTTGAACTTACGGATCGGTCGCGACCTCCTTGCCGTGCACGATCGAGCGCAACGGCCTGTACTTTGCGACCACCATTCTCAGCCACTCGGCGGTCTCGCGCCCCTCGTAGAACACCATGTAGGTCGCGACGGTGATCAAAGAGAACAACGGAATGTTCATGCGGTACTCGATGCCCGCGTGCAAGAGCACGCCCGCCAACAGCACCCACTTGCGCAGCGGCTTGGCGAACACGAGCGTGCCCAATGCCAACTCGACGAGCAGCGTGCCGTAAGTCGTGACCGCGATCATCGGCTGCTGGTCGAAGAAGTGCGGCACGGGGAACCGGTCGAACTCGTCGAGCTGCTGTGGATACCACGTGGCGGTGCCGTTGAGCCACCAGTCGCCGAACGACTTGTGCCAAACGGTCGTCAAGTACACGATCGCGATCTGGACCTGCATCATTCGTTGTGGCCAGAGCGAGACGTCCGGCGGTTGGGCAGGGGCCGCCCCGCGACGCACGGCGAAGAGGCGGTCGAGCGATAGTGCCGCGCCGCTCGGTGCGACCGCTACATACAGCAGCATTGCACGCACCAGCGTGTCGCCAGAGTGCAAGATGTCGGGGCACCTGTGATGCAACGTCGTGATGCCGACCAGAAGCGCGATCGAAGCCACCCGCGTGTACAGGCCTAGCGAAGTGAGCAGCGCGGCGAGCATCGTCAGGCCGTAGAACACCGCAGTGACGTTCGAGTTTGTTACATGCTGCTGCAGGTTGAACCGGACCACACCGCCACCCCACCTTTCTAGCAGCGCCGTGGGCACATATCCCGTCTCGGTGTACCAAGAGTTGAAGTCGATCGCCACCATTGCCAGGTTGATGAACACGATCGCGCAGAACACCGCGCGGAAGAGCCCCAGTGTCGTGGGATTTCCATAGCTGAACATCCACTCGTGGAACGCGCGAAGCGACTTCACTCGTGCACCTGCTGCTTGATCTTTTCCGTGTCGACCATGTAAGTGAAGTATGCGTACATGATGTACGGCGGCTCGACGTAATCCTTCGGCGGAGAGAGCCCTTTCAGGGGCCTGACCTCCTTGTAGTGCCGTCGCAGCGTCACCTTGACCGGAAAGTTCCCATCACCTTGGTAACTCTGGAAAGCGATCGCTTGCGCGACCGAGGGCCACTTATACGAAAACCGCTCGCCGTGCGAGTTTTCGACGAACTTCCTGTACCGCTCCTTGAAGTACCTCTCCGTCAGGGAGAGGTCCTGCATCCGCGGGTACGCGAATATCATCTGTTTGCCGTCGGCGTACTCGACCTCGGCATCGATCCACACGTCGGTGCTCGCCGGGTTCGGAGAGAACATGTTCCAGTACTGCCAGAATCCGGTCGTGTCAAGATAGTAATGGAGCGGCGTGCCCTTGAACGCCAGGTTTGCCTTGAGTAGATAGTTCGGGGCGTCTCGGACGGCTTCGACGACCGAGGCGGGCCGCTCGCTCTTCATCACCCTCTCCGGCGGCCTCGGGAGGGTCCAGCTTGCGATCATGAACAGATGGAAGTAAACCCACGCCGTGACGCCCCAATGGACGCCCTTTTTCTTCTCGCTCTGCTCCGCCATCGCCGGTTAAGTATGGCCCAAGCCGCTATCTTCAACTACAGTGACGACCGGCTCGTTCCCATGTTCTTGACGAGCGGCGCGAGCACCTTACGGACGTAGCCGGGATCGATAGTCACGTGCTTTGGTGCGCGCTCAGGAGCGTCGAACAGCAACTCCTCGAGCAGCTTTTCGACCATCGTGTGAAGGCGGCGCGCGCCGATGTCCTCTGTCTTCGTGTTCACTTCAGCGGCCATGTGCGCGATCTCATCAAGCGCAGAGTCCTCGAACGTGACTGTCACCCCCTCGACCGCGAGCAGCTTCTCGTACTGCTTCGTCAGTGCGTTGCGCGGCTCGCGGAGGATCCGGCAGAAGTCTTCCTCCGTGAGCGGGTCGAGGTGCACGCGGATCGGCAACCGACCTTGGAGCTCCGGAATCAGGTCGCTCGGCTCCGACTGGTGGAACGCGCCCGCGCAGATGAACAGAATGTGGTCCGTGTTGATCGGCCCGAACTTCGTCTGCACCGTCGAGCCCTCGATCACCGGCAGCAGGTCGCGCTGTACTCCCTCGCGACTGACGTCTGGGCCCGCGCCCTTGGTCGCAGGCATCGCGACCTTGTCGATCTCGTCGAGGAATATGATCCCCGTCTGCTCCGCGCGCTTAAGTCCCTCCTGGTGCAACGTGTGCTGGTCGATCGCCGCGCGCGCCTCGTTCTCTTCAAGGAAAGGCAGCGCGTCCTTTACTTTCGCCTTTCTGTACACGCGCTTCGACTTGTTGAACGGCGAGTTGTTGAAGTCGAGCCCCATCTCTTCTAAACCCTGATTGCTGAAGACCTGCAGGAACGGGCTGCCCTGCTCCTCTGCCTCGACGTCGATGAACAGCTCGTCGTGCTTTCCTTCCTTGATCTCCTTGCGCAGCCTTGTCCGCCGCTCTTCTCGAGTCTCCCGTTGCACAGCCGGCTCCTGCACTTCGGTGACGTGGTGGCCGATGAGTCCGAACGGGCTGACCTCGTCCTCGGACATCGGGTCGTATGGCTCGACCATGTCGATCAGCCGCTCCATCGCTGCCTCCTTCGCCTTGGGCCGCGCCTCTTCGATCATCTCCTTTTCGACGAGCCGCACCGCGGTCGCCGCTAGGTCCCGGATCATCGAGTCGACGTCGCGCCCGACGTAGCCGACCTCGGTGAACTTCGTCGCCTCGACCTTTACGAAAGGCGCGCGAGCGAGCTGCGCCAAGCGCCTAGCGATCTCGGTCTTGCCGACGCCCGTCGGGCCGATCATCAAGATGTTCTTAGGCGTGATCTCGGCGCGCTCGCTCTCGGGGAGCTGTTGGCGCCGGTACCGGTTTCGCAGTGCGACGGCGACGGCCTTCTTGGCCGCCTCTTGTCCCACAATGTACTTCTCCAGCTCCGCGACGATCTGGGTCGGGGTCAGGTTCTCAATCGGGAGTGGCATGTAGTTTGGTTGTACCTGGGGCACTTTGCAGTGTCCAGGCGAATACGTCCTATCTGTCCTACGCCAGGGCGATGCTCTTGGCCGCATCGGCGACCCGAGTGGCGGCCAAGATCGCTTCTTCCTCGGACGTCGACGCCCCGAACGTGAAGCGAACCCCCTCGCCTGCCGCCTCTGCCCAACCGCAGGCCAGGAGAACATGACTGGGCTCGATCGATCCGCTGCTGCACGCCGCACCAGCACTGGCAGATACCCCCGTCCTATCGAGAAGGATCAGCAGGCTCTCCGCCGATACGCCTTCGAACCGCAGGTGCAGGTGGCCCGGCAACGTTTCTACATCCTCCGGCAACAAGTGCAGCTTCGGGGTCTCATGTTCGATAAGCGCGCGTCGGAACGCGTTGCGTGCCATCGCCTTGCGCGAGCCCTGTTCTGGGTCGTTGATCGAAGCGCTGACCGCGGCGGCGAACCCTACGATCGCCGTGACGTTCTCAGTCCCCGCGCGCAACTCCCTCTCCTGCCCGCCGCCGAGCGCGAGCGGCGAGACGTCTGTGCCCGCCTTGATGTACAGCGCGCCCACGCCCTTGGGCCCGCCGAGCTTGTGCGCCGAGACACACACGAGGTCCGCTGCGAGATCGCCCACCGTCCAACGCTCATCGCCGAGCCAAGGAAACGTCTGCACCGCATCGCAGAGAAACAGCGCACCACTCTCGTGTGCGGCTCGTGCAATCGAAGCAACGTCCGTGACGGTGCCGAGCTCGTTGTTCGCGTGCATCGCGGCGACAAGCAACACATCGTCAGCGACTGGAGGCATCAAGGGCCGAGCGAACTCGTCGACAGGAATCATTTCGACCGCACAGCCAAGCCGCTCGAGCAACGACCGCGCGTTGACAACGCAATGGTGCTCCGCGGCAGACACCAGCACGCGCCGGCGCTCGCCTTTGTGCGCAATCGCGGCACCGATCAAAGCCAAGTTCGCCGCCTCGGTCCCACTCGAAGTGAACACCACCTCGCCAAAGAGGCAGCCCAGTGCTGACGACACCACCTCCCGCGCGGCATCGATCGCCTCCTTTGCCTTCCGGCCCTCCTCGTACAGCGAAGACGGGTTCCCAAACTCCCGCGAGAGCCAAGGCATCATCGCCTCACGGGCCTCGTCGCAGAGCGGCGTGGTCGCGGCATAGTCGAGGTAGATGCGTTGTGTCATCCCATCACTGATGTGACCGCAAGGATCAAGGCGTTATGGACCATGTGCAGGACGATCGAGGGCACGAGCGAGCCCGTGTAGTACCGCAGCGCCGCCGCCGCTGCTCCGGTCGTCGCGAGCGCCGGCCACATCAGCGGCCCTTGCGGGTGGATCGCCGCAAAAACGAGCCCGCACAGGAGCATCGCAACCCACGGCTTTCTAATCTGTGTCATGAGTGCCGGAAACATCAGGCCGCGGAACGACAGCTCCTCGAACAATGGCGCGAAAAGCGTCGCCAACAGAGCGATCGCCAGCCAGTCAAGGCTCGTCGCCACGGCGATGTCCTCATTGATCGGGTGCGTGGGGTCTGGGAGGAACTTGATCAGTTGTGTCATCACAAGCACCGCGACGAACAATAGCGGGACCGTGCAGAGATAGCCGAACACCCCCGTACGAACGAGCTTCCAGAACGGTCGCTTCTCACCAACGATCCCGTTGAGAGAATCGCTACGGTCGAGCATCGGCAGCCGCAAGAGCGCGACGACGACGACGAGCGCGACGGCCTGCACGGCAACTTGGAACCAAAGCTCGCTCACCCCGGCGAAGGCAGGAAGCTCGTAAAGGCTCTTGCCTGCGAGCCCGACGCCGAAGAACACGAAGAGGCACAGAGCAAAACGCGCAATGTGCCGGTCCCCATCTGACTTGTGGAGCTCTCCGAATCCGACGGGAACAATCTTGCCGCCCGAACTGTGCGCGACGAACGCGATCAGGCAGATCACTCCACCAACAATTGCGCCCAGACCGCCCAGCATCACGAGTCCAAACCTCAAGACCAGCCCCTTGTCCACGAACTGGCTGCGGTCGACCTCACGACCCATCTTCTCTTGGGCTTGGGTTTTCGCAAGCTCAACTGCAAACTCGTTCGACTCGATCGCGACAAGGGCGTCTACGTCTTCTGCGCTCTGCTCTCCGCCATAGATTCGGGACATGACCTGGGACAATTCGTCATAGCTCGCCGAGAGTTTTTCGATCGCTTCCTGCGGCGCGTCCTCATTGAGCTCCCGCGCCGCCACGACAGCAATGCGTGCGGCCTCCTCCGACTCCTGCGCCCTCTTCGACGCTTTTTCGAGCACGTCCTTCAGCCCGTCATTCCGCATTTGAACGATGGCTTTCTTAAGAGCGGGAGTCCCGCTCGGGTCGAGCGAGACGCTGAACTTCAGAGAGTTCTGCAAGGCGGTCTGGGCTGTTTCTTCGGCTGGCTGGTCTACATATCCGGCCACCGCACCAAAGACGAGGAACAGAATCATCGCTCCAGAGACCAGCCATCCTATCGGGTTGCGCGGTCGCGGCGGAATCGGCACCTCGGTCCGCGGGTACACGCCCTCGACTGCCGTCTGCTCGATCCCGGGAGGCTTGCGCCACTCCGGCGAGCCATCTTCGATCGGCGGAGGCGTCGGCTCGTCCGTCATGCGTGCCCCCATAGTACCGGTGACTCCCCCTCTCCCTTCTGGGGGAGAGGGGCCAGGGGTGAGGGGCCGAACCATGAGAGTCCTTCCCGCCATCCTTCATCCCTCTGCTTTCAGCTCTCCGCTCTCTACTCTCTGATATACTCAACCAGTGGTAGACAGCCATCTACCCTTCATGGAGCGCGACCCGCGGCCTCTGCGCGTCGTGTTCCTTGACCTCAACGCGTACTTCGCCTCAGTCGAACAGGCGGAGCGCCCCGAGTTGCGCGGCAGGCCGATCGCCGTCGCGCCCGTCATCGCGGACGGCGGCACCGTCATAGCCGCGAGCTACGAGGCCAAGGCCTTCGGCGTCAAGACCGGCACGCTCGTGGGGCGCGCGAGGGAACTGTGCCCTGAGATCATCGTCGTAGACGGTCGGCACACGCTTTACACCTACTACCACGAGAAGATCAAGGAGGCCGTCGAAACCGTGCTTCCGGTCGACAAGGTGAAGAGCATCGACGAGATGAGCTTTCGCCTCATCGGAAAGGAGAGGGAGCCGGAGGAGGCGCTGAAGATTGCACAGAGGATCAAGGAGGCGATCAAGGAAAAAGTGGCCGAGACGATGACGTGCAGCGTCGGGATCGCGCCCAACGAGTTCCTCGCGAAGCTCGGGACAGACATGATGAAGCCCGACGGCCTCGTGATTATCCAGGCGCACGAATTGCCGGACCGGTTGCGTGGATTGGACGTCCGCACGTTCTGCGGCATCAACCGGCGCATGGCCGCGCGCCTGGGGTCCGTTGGAATCTTCGACTCGGACGGCATGATCGACGCGACGCGGGACGACCTGCGGCGAGCCTTCGGCTCTGTCATTGGCGAGAGGTGGTGGTACCTGCTCAGAGGCTTCGAACTCGACGAACAGCCGACGCACCGCCGGTCACTCGGGCACTCGCACGTGCTACCGCCTGAACTGCGCACAGAGCAAGGCGCAAAGGACGTTATGCTGCGACTGATCCAAAAGGCCACCGCGCGACTGAGGGCAGAGGAGCTCTGGGCGACTGAGATGTACCTCCGCATCGGGGCCAAGGGACACTCGTGGAAGACATGGACAAAGCTCCCGCCGCTCCAGGACACTGTGACGGTCGTAAAACGGTTTGAGGAACTGTGGGAGCAACGAGACTTCGCCGGCCTACCAATGAGCGCCGCAGTGACGTTCGGCGGCCTCTACGAAGGACACCTCGTGACGCCTAGCCTCTTCGACGATACGGTGCGACGGGCAGAGGCGAGCCGAGCTGCCGACAAGATCAACAAGAAGTTCGGAAAGAACCACATTCTGCTGGCGAACACGGTCCGGGGCAAGGACACCGCCCCCGAGCGGATCGCGTTCACTAAGACGAGCCTGTTCAGCGAGGGCAAGGGCGACAACGAGTGGAAGCCCAAGGAGGGACCTTAGTGGGCCCACGATAGGTTTGGCCCCAGCCGGGCGACTCTAAATTCACCTTAGGTCAGAAAGGACGAACCGAATGGATACAGGAACGAGCCAGGCGATCGAGAGACAGGGGCCTTCTATGTGGGAGGAGGGACGGGCTATGGACCCGACAGAACTTCAAAGGCTGTACCTCGACGACGTTTGGCGGTACGTTTCCTCGCGGCTCGACAGGGCAGAGGACGCCGAGGATGTGACGATGGACGTCATGGCAGCGGCGTTCGGCCGGCTGCGCGACGACTTCGTTGTAGCAGAACCACGGATGTGGCTGCTCACGATCGCGAAGAACAAGGTGGCAGACGCGCTGAGGCGGCGGTACCGACGGCGCGAGACCTCGCTCCTTGACAGCGACGCAGTGGACATCGTGGACCACCTGCGGCGCTTTGCGGTGAACTCGGTCCTGGACAAGATGCCGGAAGACCACAGTCAGGCGCTCGTTCTCATGTATGTGAACGGGCTCTCGACCGACGAGGTCGCAAGCGTGATGAAGCGGAGCCCGGAGGCGGCGAACAGCCTTCTTCAAAGGGCGAGGCAGAGCTTCCGGGAGCTTGGTTCGGGCTCGTTCGATCTGACCGATCGGGAGGACGAAGAATAATGAAGGATCTCTTTGACAAGCAGCCTCTTTCTCAAGTGGCACCGCAGGGCCTGCGGAACAAGGTCGAGTTCGCCGCGCGGCAAAAGCCCGGGCGACAGTGGTTCGGAACGCGAACGCGATGGGCAGTCGCCGGCACGGCCGTCGCGGCCGCAGCGATCGGAGGAATCATGTTCATGACACCCGCGACCGCCCAGGCCAAGACTTGGGACATGGTGACCGCCGCCTACGAGCAAGTCCGTGGCGTGCTGATCCAGATGGAGTTCACCGGCCAAGGCGAACAGGGCTCCCTGACGATCGCCGGCAAGGGCAACGATTGGCACATGACCATGGATGGTATGGGCAACGGCAAGAGCGAGAAGGTGGACATCTCCTACTCTGGCGGCGAGCTGACCATGTGGGACGGCGGCGACACGGCACAGGTGATCAGCCTGGGCTTCAACATTCCGTTCTCTCCCGAGGACGTGATGAAGGGCATGACCGAGCAGCTCAGCGCCTCCAAGATCTTCGAGGAGCACGCTGACGAGATCGGACGCGAGAACATCCGCATCGAGCAGCCCGAGTGGGTCGGCAACCGCCACGTCTACAACGTGTACATCAACGAGAAGGACGGCAACGGCCAGGTCCACATCCTCGTTGACGCCGACACCGACCTGCCGATCAGCATGCAGGTCAGCGGGACCGAAGGCGAGGAGATGCGCATGTCGTTCCAGTTCGACGGCGACTTCGACAGCTCGCTCTTGCGACCGATAATCCCGAAGGGCGTCAAGATCGAGCGCACCGACATGTCCAAGATGATGGGCGGCGAAGGCGGCAATCATGAGGACATAATCAAGGGCCTCGAGGGGTTCGGCAAGGCGTTCGACGGCGGGCACGGCCCGTTCGGCGACCATCACGAAGACAAGCCCGAGGTCAAGACTGACAAGTCGGTCCGAATCGAGCGAGCCGTTCGAAACGGCTGATCCGCCGAGTGTCCAGGAAAAGCAGTGCGGCCCCGGTCAACAGACCGGGGCCGCACTGTTTCTGCACCCTGCATTCACTCAGCGTCCTCTCGCGGCAGGTACTGGAACCGCGAGAACCACCACCCACTGAGGGTGAGCATGCCGACCGCGACAGCGGGTAATACTACCCATGCGATCCAAGTCGAGACTGCGGCCGCTTCGCTCGTCATTGCAGTCACTGCGAGCCCTTCGGTCTTGCCCGGGTGCGTCGCGAGCACGCTCATGTAAGTATTCACCGTCAAAAGGTACATGTCACCCTTGAGGAACGGTACAAACGCCTCCCACATGAACGTGAACATCAGGATCACGAGCATCGCTCGGTTCATGATCAGCGTGATGAAGATGAAAAGCGAAGAGTACGCCGCCGCACCGAACAGCATGATGAGCATGTCCATCCAGAACATGCTCTGAGTGAACAGGGACGGCCCGATGATGACGAGGCCGACGACGGCAAGCGAGATCCACGACATCAGCGTGACCGCTGCGACCGCCGCGAGCCCGCGCGAGAGGACGAGCACGCTCCGCGGGACCGTGCGGGTGACCAGGTAGACGATCGTCTTCTGCTCGATCTCCTGACTGATCACGGAGACCGTGAACATCGCGGCTGCGAGCGCAACGAGCCTGTACACGATGAGTCGCACGAGCATCCCATACTGCTCTGCCCCAAGCGGGTTGCGCGACATCTCCTTCCACAACAGCGAGACGCCGCCCAACATCAACGCGAGCAGGATCCAGACGGCAACGCGCCCTGGACGGAGCATGTCTCGAAGAGTGGATGTGAATACGTAAGTGTTCATCTAAGCCTCCACCAGGTAGTGGAACACCGATTCCAGGTTGTTGTCGGGGCTCTCGAAGCCGTACACGCGCAGACCGTCGTCGAGCACGAGCCCGGGCAGAGCGTCGTAGAACTGACCAGGCTGCTTTGTTCTGATCTCGACCTCCTGCTCGCTCGGATCGACCTCGGCACTGATGACGTACGGGAGCGACATCAGCTTCGAAGCGACCTCGCGAGGGTGCTCGGTCAGGATCCGGATGCGGTGCGGGTGCCTGTCGATCAGGTCGCGGATCGAGCGAAGGTCGCCGCTGGCGAGCATGCGCCCGCGGTGCATGAGCATGATCGAGCGAGTCATCTGCTCGACCTCGAACAAGATGTGGCTGCTCACGATCACCGCCTTGCCTTTCGACGCGATCGCGTTGAGGTAGTCCATGTACTCGCGCCGTCCGACCGGGTCAAGACCATTGAGCGGCTCGTCGAGCAGCAGAATGTCGGGGTCGTTGAGCATTGCCTGCGCGAGCTTGATGCGCTGCCGCATTCCCTTGCTGTAGCCCTTGAGACGCTTGTCGCAGCGGTCTGCCATTCCGACCTCGGCGATCACGTAATCGGTGCGCGAGCTCGCTTCTGGGTGCGCCATCCCGTTCATGCGCGCCATCCGGTACACAAACTCTCGGCCGCTGATGTGCTCGGGGAAGTTGTCGATGTCCGGCACGTATCCAAGCTTCTTGTAGACCTCGACGTTCGCGAACGGGTCCAAGCCGAGAACGTGCACATCGCCCGTCGTCGGGCGCATCTGCCCCGAGATCAGGCGCATCATCGTGGTCTTGCCCGCGCCGTTCTGTCCGAGGAGCGCCGTCACGCCGGGCCCGATCTCGACCGTGATGTCGTTCATGCCGATCACCTGGCCGTACCAGACACTGCAGTTTCGGAAGGAGATCAACCGACCACCTCCACGGCGCGCACGCGCTTCCAAACAAGTCGCAGGGCGAGCAGGCTGATGCCGATCATGACTCCGAACGCCAGCAATGGAGCCGGACGGTCCACGTTGATCCCGTTGTCGACGCCCATGAACACTGTCGCGACGTCGATGTCAAGGAATATTTTGGCGATGCCGATGTTGATGCCGTCGATCGAACAGTAGTACAGCCCTTCCGCCAAGGTCTGAATCGACTCTCGCGCACCGTGCGCCTCGGAAATGATGACCCCGAGGAAAACGGTCACGATGTTCGTTATAAAGTACATCCCGACGTACATCGCCGTCGCCATCCGGCCTTGGTTGAACATCGAGCTCACGCCGAGCACGAGGCTCGCGTGGAACGCCGCGCCGAAGATCGTCATTGCGATCACTCGCAGCAACAGCCAGGGGTCGTCTGAGATGAACCCGAAGTCGCGATAGTTCATCGCACCGAACAGGTAGAAGAACAGTGCGGGCACGAGCATCGCAGCGCCGACGGGTACGAACACTCCCACCCACTTGCCCCACAGGTAGTCCTTCTTCGTGCACGGCTTGCTCAAGTACACGAGCAGCGCGTTCGACTTGTTGTCGTTCGCGATCGAGCCCGCACCCGCGATCACGGCAATGAACAAGTACCAAAGCTGACCGAACGAATAACCATTGAGAAACTGCGCTGTCCAGTCAAGCGCGCCGAGCTGTTCGAGAGCCTGTTGCGCCCCTCGCTCTGAGCCCTGCATCGCCGAGTCGATGAAGGCCAGCACGATGATCATGATGATGTAGTACCAACTCGCGCCGGTGACGCAGCGCCAGAACCACTTGTGCTGGATCGTGCGCATGATCTGTTGCTTTGCGATCACCTTCCAGCGCTGGGTCGGCGGGTCGAGAACACCGTCGTAAGTGCGGTACGAAAGGTCGGCGATCGGGCCCGTCGCGTTAGACATGCACGGCCTCCAAGAACGCCTCTTCCAACGACCGCTGTGCCAGTGCGAGGTGACGCACCTGCGCGTTCGAGCGACGCGCGGCGGCGAACACCTGCCGCGCGGTCTCGTCGAGCTTCGTGTCGCTGTAAATCCTGTACTCGCCCTTTCGCAGCTCTTCCACCATCATTCCCATCTTCTGAATCGCGTCGACGAACTCGAGGTTGTGCTCCCGCAGCTGCACGTCGACCGGCTGACCCTTCACCGACTTCAAGTCTCTGATCGGTCCCGCCGCCCGCAGCTTGCCAGCCAAAAGGACGACGACGTGGTCGCAAATCCGCTCGATGTCCTTCAGCAAGTGCGAAGAAACGAGCACTGAAAGCCCCTTGCCGTGCGAGACCGAACGGATCAAAGCGAGCATCTCCTCGCGGCCGCGCGGGTCGAGGCCGTTCGTGGGCTCGTCGAGCAACAGCAGCTTTGGCCCGTGCACCACCGCTTGTGCGAGCTTGATACGCTGTTTCAGTCCGGTCGAGTACGTCTCGACGTTCCGGTACCGCGCCTCGCCGAGGCCGCAGTACTCGAGCACCTCGTGCGCCCGCCGCAGCGCCTGGTTTGACGGGAGCCCGGCCAGCTCGCCAGCGTACGCGACGAACTGCACGGCGGTCATGCCGGGTATGTGGCAGTCCTGCTCGGGCATGTAGCCGACGTTCTGCCGGATCATCGGCCCTTCGGTCGCGAGGTCGTGGCCGAGGATGTGGCCCCCGCCCTGCGCCGGGTCGACGAACCCGAGCATGGTCTTGATCAACGTGGTCTTTCCCGCTCCGTTGGGGCCCAGAAGACCGACGCAGCCCTCGGGGAGGCTGGCTGTAAAGTCCTCGAGGGCCACGAAACTGCCGTACTTGACTGTGAGGTTCTGGAAGTCTGCTACCGGCACTGTTGGGCAGTTTACGCGCAGGTTGCACGTCCCGTTGCCGCGAAGGGGCGAAAGGTAACCTAAAACCGACATGGAAGAGACGACCCTTGTGCTGATCAAGCCCGGCGGTGTGGAGCGGAACCTGATCGGCGAGATTGTTCGACGGATCGAGGCGCGCGGGCTGCGCGTGGTGGGTTTGAAGCTGATGTCGGCGCCGAAGGCGCTGGTGCAGGAGCACTACGCCGAGCACAAGGCGCGGCCGTTTTTCAAGGACGTGGTCGCTTATTTGACCTCCGGGCCGGTGGTGGCTCTCGCGGTCCGTGGTGAGAACGCGGTGAAGGCCGTGCGCGCGATGATGGGCGCGACCAACCCGATCGAGGCGTCCGCCGGAACCGTGCGGGGTGACTTCGCGCTTTCTATCGACGACAATCTGACTCACTCGTCGTCCGATGTCAAGGCTGCAAAAGCCGAGCTGAAGCTGTGGTTTTCTGAGAAGCTTCCACGGTGAGAGCGAAGAGCTGAGAGCAAAGAGCCGAGAGAACACAGGACTACTCTGGTAGCTCGATCACGATCGTCTCGTGACGCCAGCTGTCAAGCACGTATTTTGCGTGCCCGTCCACAAAAGAGACGTGGTTGCCACGCGGCTTTACCCGTCGATACGGCAAAAGGTCAAGTCCGCCGCTCGCGTTCCACGATAGGTCTCTCGACTGGAATGTCATCGGGATCAGGTGGGGATTGCGCAATTCGTCGACTTTCATACCAGAGAGCAGCCTGAAGAAGGCAAATCCGAACTCCTCCTTCAACTTACTCTTCAAGGCCGGATCTTTGAACACGGTCTCATCATAAACTCCAAATGGGAGAATCGCATCCATCCATGCTCGAGAAGGTGGATGAGTCCTGTCGTAGTCCTCGCGATACAGAATCAGACCTCGTGCTTGTTGCTTAACGTTTCCCAAACTCGTAAAGCAATAGCTTCCTTCACGGGCTCTGGTAAACATAGGAAACACGATCGCCCAGATTGCTGCGCAGAGAACGAGAGCAACGAGGGCCCGCACGATGGTTCGCGTCCAATTACTGTCGCTCATCTTCTTGCTCCTTCGCGAGCGATGGGTCGATGACGACGGTGATCGGATACTCTGGCCAGGTGGGCGGGAACGCCTTCGCGTGGCCGTCGAGGAAAGCGATGATGTTCATCTTTCCGTTCCGAGGGATGGATGGAAGCGTCGAGAGGTCGCTGTGCGCGTTCCGACCCATCAGCACTGACTGGAACAGCATTGGTACGCCTGCCTGGTCAACCACCGACCACGGATTAATGCATGAGACCGGCTCGAAGAACGCAAACCCATACTCATCGTCCTTGCGGTCCTTGATCGAGTCGTCGTGCGCAATACGATCGTTCTTGTGATACGGCTCGATAACGTCCATCCACGACTCAGCGGGAGGCAGATGTTCGTCGTTGTCGTCGGTGTACATCATGGTTGCAAGCGCGAGCTGCTTCATGTTTGAAAGCGTTATGCTCCGCCGACTCCCGCGATCCTTCGTGACCACGGGGAACAGGATCACAGCGAGGATGAGCAAGACGAAGCACGCGAACGAGGCGACGAACCAGCGACTGACCTCCGTACTCGGAGGAGCGGGGCGGGGGTACTTGCCGTCCGCGTCGCCCTCTTGCATGACCTTGTACGTGTGCAGGTCGCTCATCTCATCCTAGTCAATTCTGTTTCTATCCCTCCGCCCGCTCGACGGGTGGAGGGTTTCGGTGCGAGCCTCCACCCCTGAGGGGGCGGAGGCATAAGACACTCGAACGGCCGTCAGTCGATGTAGAAGTCCGCGTCCTTGAGGCTGTCCGGTTTTCGCCACTTCGTGCTGCCGTCGTGGCGAAGTGTCGTGAAGCCCTCGTTGTGACGGACCGGGTAGTGCGTGTGCGCGGTGTCGAGCGCGACCGGGAACGGGTTCCACGGCGGGCCGGTGAAACCGGGGCGCGTGTCGGCGCAGCCGGGTGTGCGCGCGTGGTCCCAGATGAACATCGCGGTCACGTTCTCGACCGACGCCTCGACCTTGCCCATCGGGCCGCGCGTGATATACGACATCGCGTAGCCGACCTGCCACTTCTTCTCCGTGGGGTCCTTGAAGATCGCCTCGTTCTTGATGTACGTGTGGAGGAGCCCCTTCTGCCAGTTGGGAAACGGGCCGTTGGAGTCGGGCGGCTGGGAGTTGTCGAACGGCGCCCACCAGACCTCGTTCGGGCCGGTCCACTGGACCGGGTTGGCGAGGTTGGTGCAGAGCTCGTCGCCGACGCGGTCGGGGCAGAGCCGGTGGCGGGGGTTCACGCCGTCGTAGTCGGCGCGGTAGAGCCCGATCGCGACCCCGAGCTGGTGCAGCCGGTTGATGCAGTCGGTCTTCTTGGCCGTCTCCTTGGCGCGGGAGAACACGGGGAAGAGGATGCCCGCCAGGATCACGATGATCGCGATGACCACGAGCAGCTCGATGAGGGTGAACGCGCGGCACTTCATGGCTCTATTTAATCCTGTTTTCTGTGTGTGGCCCTAGAGTTCCCGTTCAATTCCCGTCCATTCCCGTTCTTTGAGGCTGTTTTTTCCCGTTGGAATTCCCGTTAAGTTGCACTGCTGCTGCCTCTCAATTTCTATGTCGTCCATACTTGCAAGACGTATGATAGCATAGAAACGTTACAGAGTGTGGCGAAAGTCCTGTCGGTATGTCAATTGGTGAAAGCAGAGAGCCGAGCGCAGCGAGCATGAGGAGGGGGGCAGGTCACTTCCCTCCTAACCCGCTCAACTGGACGCCCTCGATGAAGTAGCGCTGGGCGAAGAAGAACAGCAGCACGGTGGGGATGGTGGCGAGGGTGGCGAAGGACATCATGAGCGCGAACTCGCCGCCGCGCTCGCTCTGGAACATCTGCAGCGCGTAGGCGACCGGCATCTTCTCGGGAGTCGAGACGTAGATCAGCGGGCCCATGAAGTTGTTCCACTGCCCCATGAAGGTCCAGATCGCGATGCACGCGAGCACCGGCTGGATCTGCGGGACCATCACTTGGAACAGCGTACGCAGATATCCGCAGCCGTCGATCTTCGCCGCATCCTCGAGCTCCATCGGGATCGTGCGGAAGAACTGCCGCAACAAGAACACGTTGAATGCCGACGCGAAGAACATCGGCACCCACAGCGGATAGAGCGTGTCGATCCAACCGAGTGAGCGGAAGATGAGGAACGTCGGGAGCATCGTCACCGCCGCGGGGAGCATCATCGTCGCGAGCAGCAGCACGAACAGCGCGTTGCGACCAGGGAACCGCAGGCGCGAGAAGCCGTAACCCACGACGGCCGCCGACAGCACAGCGCCGATCACCGACATCACGACCAGCACGAGGGTGTTCTGCAGGTATTTGAGGCCGTGGTTGGTCTCCCATGGGAGCCACTCGAGCATCTCGGTGTAGTTCGCCCAGCGCGGGCCGGGCACGCGCACCGGGTCCGTGTCGCCCAGGGGGATTTGGATCTCCTTGTCTTTGAGCTCCGGCGGCTTTTGGACCCTGACGACGATCTCGCCGTTCTCGACCTCGTCGACCGTGTAGCCCTGGACCCTCTTGCCTTGGTGGTCGAACGAAACGACCTTCCCGTCCCTGTCGATCTCGTTTAGGCTCTCTTCGGTGGTTTCGAAACGGCGGCCACGGATGTTGTACGGCCTGTCGATCTCAAGCAGCACGGTCTTGTTGTTGAGGTGCTCGGTAACGATCCCGCGAACGGAGCG
>JANWJY010000187.1 GCA_025451715.1 Fimbriimonadaceae bacterium
CCCTACGACGACCCCTAAGGGAAGCGGCCACTCCAGCGCGAACGTTGCGATTCGCAAGGCGCTCGACCTCTTTGCAAACGTCCGACCCGCCAAGACTCTGCCTGGTGTCAGAGGGCCGTTCGCAAACATGGACGTGGACATCATTATCGTCCGCGAGAACACCGAAGACCTTTACGCAGGGCTCGAGTACCAGCCTCACCCCGACGTCGCGCAGTCGATCAAAGTCATCACGCGACAGGGTTCTCGCCGCCTGTTCAAGTACGCTTATGAGATGGCGCGGCTCCAGGGCAGAAAGCGCATGACTGTGGTCCACAAGGCGAACATCATGAAGCTCTCCGACGGCCTGTTCCTTGAAGAGTTCTACAACGTCGCAAAGGAGAACCCCGACTTTGAATCCGACGACATCCTCGTCGACAACTGCTGCATGCAGCTTGTGACGCGGCCACAGCAGTTCGACGTGCTCGTGACCGAGAACCTCTATGGCGACATCATCAGCGATCTTTGCGCAGGGTTGGTCGGTGGCCTCGGGCTCGCTCCCGGCGCAAACATCGGGGTGCACTGCGCGGTTTTCGAGGCTGTACACGGCTCTGCGCCGGACATCGCGGGCAAGGGCGTCGCAAACCCGACAGCTCTTCTCCTGAGCGCGGTCATGATGCTGCGGCACCTCGGGCACGCCGAGCAGGCCGACAGGATCATGAACTCTGTGCTGCGTGTGTGCCAGGACGGCAAGTGCCTCACCGTCGACCTCGGCGGAAAGGCGAACACCGGCGAGTACACCAAGGAAGTCATAGCCTGCGCGTCGTAAAGCTAAACTGTTCCTGAAGCCGCAGATGCACGAACAGGAACGCTCGCTCTCAGGGCCACAGAACCGCGAATCCGTGCGCGAGGGCCGCCCGTCCGACCCTTCGTCTTCAGGCGCCGCAGGGCTCGAGACCCAGTCCGAGCACGTCTCCGTCGCGACGATCGAGAAACCGAAGCGCGTGCTCGTCACCGGCGGGCACGGGATGCTGGGCTCTGACCTCGTCATCGAGCTCCAAGGGCGGGGATGGACCGTCACAGCGCCCACGATCAAAGAGCTCGACCTCCGACAGAAAGGCCACCTAGAGAGCCTGCGCAAACGCGACTTTGGAAACCTCGACTGGGTCGTCAACTGCGCCGCCTACACTGACGTCGACAAGGCGGAAGCGGAGTTTTTCGACGCGCACCAGGTTAATGGCGTAGCTCCGGGCGCGCTCGCTTTCATCTGCGAGAAGAACGAGTGGCGGTTCCTGCACGTCAGTACCGATTTCGTGTTCGACGGCCGTTCAACTGAGCCGTATACTGAGAAGCACTTGACCGTCCCAGAGGGGAAGTACGGCGTCACGAAGCTCATGGGCGAGAAGAACGCAATCGAGAACCACGCTCGGACGGTAATCGCGCGCACGGCCTGGCTATTCGGCCCACACGGTAGGTCGTTTCCCCGCACGATCATCAAGGCATGGCTGGAGGGGAAGGACCTGAAGGTCGTGAACGACCAGACCGGGTCGCCCACGTACACGGCCGACCTCGCGCGCGTGCTCGCCGACCTGGTTCTGCACGACGTTGAGGGTGGCGTCTATCACACTGCCGGGCCGGACGCGATGACGTGGCACGACCTCGCGAGCATTGCGATTGAGACATACCGCGACGCCGTGCTAGGGCAACCGAGAGAGGTAAGGATCGAGCCGGTGCCATCATCGGCATGGCCGACGCCGGCTAAGCGTCCAGCGTACAGCGTGCTGAGCTTTGAGAAGACGGCTGCGCTCGGGATCCAGCCCATGCGCTCAACGCCGGCGGCAATGCTCGACTTCTGCATGCGCCTTCCGAAGGCGCTCTGACACATTCTTCTTTTGAACCTGAAAACGGTGAAAAAACGGCCGTCATCGATAGGCTAAAACGGAAAGTAAGCGGACCCTTCGGACAAGTCTGTCCGAAGGGTCCGAAGTTTGCGGCCACTGCGTGGAGCTTAGCCCTTCTTCTGAGCGATCGCCTTCGGGTCGGCGATGGCCTTGCCCGCGTACTTCTCCGGATCCTTTATGAACGCCGGCTCGCAGCCCGCGCAGCAGATGTAGTAGCGCACATCCTTGTAGTCGACGTAGCTGCTTGCCTTGGAATAGGTAGCAACCTTCTCGCCCATTACGGGGCAAGTCAGGCTCTCCTTCTTCGGGACCGCCGCATACTTCTTGCTGTCCTTGTTGAACGTCGCGAGATTCTCGGCGCTCTCGAAGTAGTATCGGGAGCCCATGAAGTCTGCGCTGCCCTTCGACTTCTCGGCTGTGACCCGGTTCCGAGACACCGGATCGAAGAGGGACGCGCCGTAGGCGGAAGTGTTCTTCTCGTTCTTCTTGATCGCCGCCTTCGGGTCGCTGGAGAAACTGACGTCGCATCCGCCGCAGCAGAAGCCGTAGCTCTTGCCTGCGTACTCAACGATCGGCGAGTCTTTGGAAACAGGGCTGCCCATCATGGGGCAGACAAGCGGCTTGTCTTCGACCGTCAGGCCGAATCCAATCGCGAGGGCTATCGAAGTGACTAACATTGCTTCAAATCCTGGCTGGGGCTGCCAGCTCTATTCTCATTATGTCCGAGAACACTCGAATCGTTCCAGCCTGGCCAAGGGACTATTCCCGTTCATTGAGCCCGCCGAACTTGCGGTCGCGGCGCTGGTAGTCCAAAACGCACTGGATCAGAGCGTCCTCACCGAACTCGGGCCAGGAGACGTCGGTCACGCAAAGCTCGGCGTAAGCCCCCTGCCAAATGAGGAAGTTGCTCCAGCGCATTTCGCCTGCCGTCCTTAGGATCACGTCCGGATCTGGGGCGTCGGCAAAGTACATCTGCGCGGAGATGGACTCCTCTGTGATGTCCTCCGGCGCGGCACCCTTGGAGACCAATGCCCGCACGGCGTCGACGATCTCCCGTCGGCCGCCGTAGTTGATCGCGAGCGTAAACACGATCCCCTTGTTCTGCTTTGTCTTCGTGACTAGGTCGTTCAGGGCGTCCTGCAACGTGGAAGGAACTTCGTCCAGGCGGCCGATCACCCTCACGCGCACGTCGTTCTCGATTAGACCCTTGAGCTCGTGTCGCGCAGCCTCCTCGATCAGTTTCATCAGCCCGCCGACCTCGTCCTCGGGCCTACGCCAGTTCTCGGCGGAGAACGCGTACACCGTCAAATACGAGACTCCCAATTTGCTCGCGGAGAGCAGAACGTCTTTGAGGGTGCGATAACCCTGACGGTGCCCAACCAGCCGCATCATCCCCTTTGACTTAGCCCATCGGCCGTTGCCGTCCATGATGATGGCTACGTGAGCAGGAAGCCGTGAGATGTCGACGCCGGCCCCGACGGCCTTCCGCTGGGTCTCGTTCATTCGGTCCGGGGCGGGCGACTGTGCCATCGCTGGACTAAATGTGCATCAGCTCGTCGTCTTTCTTCTTCTGAAGCTCGTGAGCGTGCTCGATGAACTTGTCGGTGATCGCTTGCACTTCCTTCTCGTAGCGCTTCTCGTCGTCCTCGCCCATCTCTTTCGCTTCCTTCGATTTCTTGAGCTGGTCGATCGCCTCACGTCGCGCGTGGCGGATGGAGACGCAAGCCTCTTCGGTGCGGTTGTGGACCTGCTTGACGAGGTCTCTGCGCCTGTCCTCCGTCATCTCAGGGAAGATGAGACGGATATTCTGGCCGTCGTTCGTCGGATTGACTCCCAGGTCGCTCGCCTGGATCGCTTTCTCGATGGGGCCGAGCATGCTCTTGTCGTATGGGCTGAGCATCAGTTGCCGTGGCTCGGGCACGCTCACCGTCGCGACCTGGCTGACCGGGGTCGGCACGCCATAGTAGTCGATCAGGATCGGTTCGAGCACGAGTGGGTTCGCGCGGCCCGTGCGGATGCGCGCAAAGTCGTGCTGCATGGCCTCTGTGGCCTTCTTCATCAAGTCTTCTGCGTGTTTTACGGCTTCGTGAGTCATCGTGTCATTCACCTTGGACCCTGGTTCCGATCTTTTCGCCCTTCGCTGCTTTCAGGATGCTGCCTTCTGCGAGCAAGTCGAGCACGATGATCGGGAGGTCGTTCTCTTGGCACATCGTGAACGCGGTCATGTCCATGACGGCGAGCCTCTTCGAGAGCACTTCCGAATACCCGATCACGTCGAACTTAGTGGCGTCCTTGTGCTTCTTCGGGTCCTTGTCGTACACGCCGTCAACCTTCGTCGCTTTGACGAGCAGGTCGGCGTCGATCTCTAGTGCGCGCAACACCGCGGCGGTGTCGGTCGTGAAGTATGGGTTGCCGGTGCCTCCAGCGAGGACCACGACGCGCCCTTTCTCCATGTGCCGCACTGCGCGGCGACGGATGACCGGCTCGCAGACCTCTTGGATTCCGATCGCGCTCTGCACCCGCGTCTGCACGCCGTGGCGTTCGATGGCCGCCTGGAGCGCGAGCGCGTTCGTCACGGTCCCTAGCATCCCCATGTGGTCGGCCACGGTCCTGTCGAGCCCGCCAGCCGCACTGAACACCTCACCTCGTATGAAGTTTCCGCCGCCCACGACGATCGCCACTTGTGTACCGACGTCGTGCACTGCGACGATCTCCCTCGCGATGTAGTCGAGTGTGTCCGTATCGAGCCCAAAGCCCTTGCCTCCGGCGAGGGCCTCGCCGGAGATCTTGAGCATGATCCTCGGATATCGCACGGGCTCGCTCATCGACTACTCTTCTGCGGCCCCAGTCCCAACCCCTAGGAGCCGGTATGCGATGACAGTGATCTTGGACTCCTTCGCATAGTCAGAGACCTTCTTCTTCGTGTCGTCATAGAACGGCTGTTCGAGCAGCACTTGTGACTGGAAGTACTCCTTGTTCACGCGTCCTTGCGCGATCTTCTCCGCAACGTCTGCTGGCTTTCCGTCATTGATCGCCCTCTGCGTCTCGGTCTTGATCTCATGGTCGATCACCGCTTGGGGAACGTCCTCTCGTGTCAGAAACGTGGGAGGGAACGCGACGACCTGGATTGCCACTTTGAACGCGGCATCGGCGTTGTCGCCGGTGTACTCGACGTACGAAGCGAGCTTGCCCGTGTTCGTGTGGTTGTATACAGCGATCTTCGCGTCGTGCTTTGCCGCAATCGCCACGGCGTGGGGGATGCGGATGTTCTCCCGAATCTTCGCGACCGCCTCGGTCGCGTGCTCGTCGAGCGACTTTCCGCCGACCTTCGACTCTCCCGAAAGCTCGTGAACTTCGCCAGCGGGGACCGAAGTCTCGCTCAGGATCCCCTCGGCGATCGACTTGACGAGCGCCTTGAAGTCCTCGTTGCGCGCGACGAAGTCCGTCTCGCACTCGACGACGACACCCGCGGCCTTCGTGCCTTCGGCGTTCACAACTACGAGCGCGAGGCCCTCGCTGGTCGAGCGGCCCGCGCGCTTTGCGGCGGCGGCCTGTCCCGACTCCCGCAGGATCTGTTTCGCCTTCTCGAAGTCGCCGCCGGCCTCGACGAGAGCCTTTTTGCACTCCATCATCGGCGCGTCGGTCTCGTCGCGCAGCTTCTTCACGAGCGCAGCGTCGATCTTCACGTCCGTGCTCATACCGTCTCTTCCTCCATTTCCTCCTTCTTGGGGGTCTTTCCCTTCTCGCTCTCAGTAAATGAGCGCATGAACTCCTCCTCGACCTCGCCGAACTGCACGGCGCCCTCGTCGACGATCGTCTCGGTGGTCTCTTTGTCGTGGATCGCGGCCTCTGCGTAGGGCTTGACCTCGAGGATCGCGTCACCGAACTTCTGCGTCACCAGGCGGATCGCGCGGATCGCGTCGTCGTTGCCCGGGATCACATAGTCGGCCATCTCTGGGTCGCAGTTCGTGTCCACGATCGCGATGACCGGGATGTTGAGCTTGCGCGCTTCGAGCACCGCGTGCTTCTCCTTGTTCACGTCCACGACGAACATCGCCTGCGGCGGCTTGGTCATCTCGCGGATGCCTTCGAGGTAGCGGTTCAGCTTTTCGCGCTCTGCGCGGCGGAGCAGTGCCTCCTTTTTGGGGAGCCGCTCGAAGTACCCGTCCTCCTCCATTCGGTCCAGCTCCTTGAGCCGTCCGATGCGCTGCTGGATCGTGTTCCAGTTGGTCAGCATGCCGCCGAGCCAGCGCTCGGTGA
>JANWJY010000188.1 GCA_025451715.1 Fimbriimonadaceae bacterium
CGTGGCCACGAAGCAACGGCTCAAGCTGCCGATCGACAAGAAGCCGACGACCCTCAAGCCTGCTGCAACGAGTTAGGCCGCCTTCTGGCCGTCCTTCTTTTCCTTGAACACGCGCAGGGCCTCTTGCACGCCGATGTCCGCCGCTCCGAACTTGGCAGCGGGAGCGATCACGTCGGGAACGAGCCCGTTGCCCTCGAGCCGCTTGCCCTTGATCGTCACGTAGTCCATAAGCGGATACTGCAGGAGGAAACCGTAGTCGAGCGGACGCATCGTCGAAGCGAGCACCGCGCCCGCAGACTGCGTTCCGATGATCTTGGCGTTGCGCTGCTCTTTGAGCGCCGCAGCGATCATCTCCGATGCGCTGCCCGTTCCGCCGTCGACCAGCACGATCACGTCGCCTTGGAACGGTTCCTTGTTCCTTCGCAGAGGAAGGAGCTTGTTCTCGCTCCACTGCGCGATCTTGAAGACGTCTGCCTTGTCGTCTCCCGTCGCCTCCGTGTACTTCTTAACGGCGTTCCTATCGACGAACGTACCGAGCGGCTGTTCGCGGGTCAATAAGAAGCTCGACAAGTGGAGGAGGTTGAAGACCTGGCCACCGCCGTTGCCGCGCAAGTCGACGATCAAGTGCTTGGTCTCGTCAAGCTTGCCCATCAGCTCTTGCACGCGCTCCCTGTTGTATGTCGCGTCGAACGAAGGGATGGTGAGAAGCGCTGTGTCCTTCTCCGGGAACGAAAGCTCCTCGGGAACGACGGTCGTAAATGCCTTGCGCACGAGTTCGCGCTCGATGATCACGCCGTTCCGGTCCACCTTTACCTTGACAGCCTGGCCCTCTTCGCCTGCGAGGTCGCTAGGCTTTCGCACGGGTTTGCCGTCGGCCTCGATGATCAAGTCCCCTGCCTTGAGGCCACCAGCGTAGGCGGGGCCATCGTTATAGACACGGATGACGCGGATGCCGTTCTCCTCGATCTCGATCCGCACACCGATCCCGACCATCTTGTTGGTCGAGCGCCGCTCGGCTGCCATCGGTGAGAAGAGCAGGATGTGGCTAAACCCGAACTTTTGCAGCGCGGTGTTCACGACGAACGCGAACTCCTCTGGGCTCTTCGAAGCGTCGAGCTCCTCCTTGTACTCCTCAAGGACCTCCGGCCACTTTGCGAAGTCTGCGCCCGGGACGAACGCGACAGTCGTAATGACCTCTTTCAGTTCGCTCAGGATCTCTTGCTTGATCTTTGCGTCGAAGCTTCGCGCGCCCTGCGTCGGCTGGGCATAGGCGAAGGTCGTCACAAGGGCGAACAGGGCTGCGATGAGTGTGCGCTTCATAAGCTGATTGGACCTCTCGGTACCGGTTTTCTTATTGTCAGTACGTTCGAGCACGATCATTATGTGCCCGGAACAGGTTCTGGTACCTATTATTAGACGGACGCGGCGGCTGAGCGTTCTAAGCAGGCAGGACTACCTGTGCAGAAACTTCAGCGCGATCTCAAAATAGATGACGAGCCCGGTCGCGTCCACGAAGGTTGTAATGAACGGGGCGGACATCACCGCAGGGTCGATTCCGAGCCTCTTCGCGGCCAGCGGCAACAGCGAGCCGATCGACGTAGCCCATAGAACCACCACAGGCAACGAGACAGCTACGACCAAGCTCAGATCCATCGGCGACTTCCAACCGAGCCACGCCCTCAAAAACCCAAGGAGACCGAGCGTGCCGCCGACGATAAACGCCGTCGCCACTTCGCGCCGCAACACGCGCAGCCAGTCTCCGACCTGAACGTCGCCGACCGCGAGCGCGCGGGTCAGGGTCGTCGTGACCTGGGCGCCGCAGTTCCCTCCCGCACCGATGATCAGCGGAACAAAGAACATGAGCGGTGCAATCCGCAGGTCTTGGTCGCCGGTGCCATAGTGCCGCATTACCGCACCGGTCAGCGTCTCCGCGATAAAGAGTGCGCCAAGCCACGGTAGCCTTCTTTGCGCAAGCTGCCAGACGCTCAAGGACATGTAAGAGTCGGCCGCGCCGCTGACCGCACCCATCATCAGGACGTCTTCCGTCTCGGCGTCCTCCAGGATGTCTTGCGCGTCGTCGCCGGTGAACAGCCCGACCATCCGACCCCGCTCGTCCAGCACTGGCAGCGCGTAGAGCCCATAGCGGGCCATGCGACGAGCGGCCTCCTCGTCCGACTCGAGCACAGAGGCCGTTACCACGTCCTTGTTCATCAGCTCGGAGACCGGGATGTCCTGCGCTGCGCGAAGCCCTTTGCGCAGGCTGAAAACGCCCAACAAGTGCCCGTCATCGCTCAGGACGTAGATGTCGTTGATCGTCTCGTACTTCTCTTCCGGCGACCTACGCATCTCTTCCAAGACCTGGGCCATCGTCGCGCTCGGTGAAATCCGGAAGAAGTGCTCCGTCATCAGCCGCGCGACGCTGTCTTCGGGGTAAGAGAGCAATCGCTGGATCTCGCCCGCGTCCTCGTGCGGGATCATCTTCAGGAGGCGCTCGTAACGCTCGTCGCCGATCTCTTCGCGAAGATCGAGCGCGTCGTCCATCGCGAGGACGTCGAGGTAGCGAGCAAGCTGGCTGTCGGGGAGCTCCTCGACGAGCGAGCGCGTGGTCTCGGTCGAGGCGTGGATCAGTGACTCGGCGGCAAGCTCGTCCTCAAGCTTCGCGAGAACCACGATCCCCTCTTCGGGCTCCATCCGCTCAAGCGCGTCGCCGATGTCTTCCGGGCGCACGCCCTCAAGCACGACCGGGCCAGGCTCGGTCGATTCTACGAGCTCGCGCAGCCTGTCCAAGAGGGTGGTTTCGGTGCTCATCGCGCCAACCCTAACCTTGGCACAAAGCGGCTTCCGAGAGGGACGAATTCCACCGGTATCATGGCCGCGATGAACGAGCGGTTCCGCAACCATCTGCGCGACTCGGGGCTGGTCCCCGAGGGCAGCACAGTCCTGCTCGGCTACAGCGGCGGCGCTGACTCGAGCTGCCTCCTCCACCTGTTGCACGAATCCGGAACCGACGTGATCGCGGCGCACCTGCACCACGGCCAAAGGCCGGAGGCGGACGAAGAGCTCGCAAAGTGCGAGGCGGTGTGCGACAGCCTGAGTATCCCGTTCATCAGCGGCCACGCCGACGTGCCAAAGATCGCGAGGGAGATGAACATCGGGCTTGAGGAAGCCGGCAGGCACGCGAGGTACGAGTTCTTCGAGCAGTGCCGCTTTCGCACCGATGCCCCACTGATCGCCACGGCGCACACGCTGGACGACCACGTGGAGACCGTGCTGCTCAACCTCGCGCGCGGGACCGGTCTGCACGGCCTTGCGGGCATCGCAGAAAGGCGCGGCCACATCGTGAGGCCGCTGCTTCCGTTCTCACGGTCGGAGACGCGCCGTTTCTGCAACGAGCGGGGCCTTTGGTTCCACGACGACCCGGCCAACGAGGACATCGGGTTCTCTCGCGTACGAATGCGGAAGAACGTCGTCACGCAACTCGAAAAGATCCACCCGGCCGCAAAGGATGCGATCGCGCGATTGGCCAGAACCGTCGCTGATGAAGACAAGTTCCTCGACGGCATGGCGGCGGCGGCCCTTGAACAGAGCGAGTCGCCGCTCAATGGCAAGCTCCACTTCGTCAGCAAGGACTGCGAGGCCGCGTTCGACACGACGGCGCTCCTTTCGCTTCCCCGCGTGCTCCTTGCGCGGGCGATCCGGCTTGCAACCGGAGCGGTCGGAGCGAGCTTCGACCACCACCAGACCACCAGGTCCATTGGGGGGATCGCAAACGACCCAAAGGGATCGGTCACAGCTGACGGCGGACAGGTCGTGCTCGAATGGGACGAGTCAAGGGTCTTGGTCCGCAGCCTGCACGTCGACGCCCCCTATAGGTTTCCACTCACGTTTCCGGGCGAGACCGTCAGCGACGAGTTCGGCTGGAAGCTCACAGCCGCGTCCACTGGGCCCGAGGACTACATGCGCGAACCCGGCTCTTTGGACGTCGTCATCGATTCTGGGGCTGTCAAAGGCGCCCTCTACTTCCGATCATATGAAATCGGAGACACGATCCGGCCCCTCGGGCTCAAGGGCACCAAGACGGTCGGGGACGTGATGTCCGGGATGGGATTGACCGAGGCCGCCCGCCGTCGTTTGCCGATCGTGTGCGACCTCGTTAGCCCGGTTTGGGTGCCCGGTGGGTGCATCGACGAGCGGGTCAAGGTGACAGGGGCAACGCGCGGGTGCATCAGGCTCAGTTTCGGCCCGATTTGAGCCTAGAGCGGCCATAATGACGGAACGTGCCCGAGGAGCGGGGCGTAGGCACAGTAAGAGCCTTTTTTAGACAGGAGTCATATTGAACAAGAGCGCACGCGGATTCTTCCTGGCAGTGGTTGCCGTCATCGCAGTCTTTTTCTTGCTGAACGCGTTCGGCAACGGCAGCACGCTCGGCAATATGCTCGGCGACAAACCGAAGGACTTCGCCTACTCCGAGTACGTGGAAGCGGTGAAAGCAAACAGCATTAAGACTGCTGTTTGGCAAGGACCGACCATTACCGGCGAGATGGCGAACGGCGACAAGTACACCGCGCGTGTTCCAAGCCAGGACTCCAACGGTGCGCAAGACCTATCACGGGCCCTTCAGGATGCAAAGGTCAGAGTCACGATCGAAGGACCGCCAGCGAGCGCGACGCTCCTTCCGATCCTCGGCATGCTCATCCTGCCGATCATCGTGATCGTCGCCTTTTACTACATCTTTATCAAGCCCGCCCAACAGGGCGGCAGCCAGGCGATGAACTTTGGGCGTAGCAAGGCTCGCCGGGTCGGTGAACAGAACCCCAAGGTCACGTTCGACGACGTCGCCGGAGTCGACGAGGCCAAGGAAGAGCTCGTCGAGATCGTCGACTACCTCAAGAACACCAAGAAGTACGTCGCGCTCGGCGCCAAGATCCCCAAGGGGATCCTCCTGACCGGCGCGCCAGGCGTCGGCAAGACCCACCTCGCGCGAGCAATCGCAGGCGAGGCGGGCGTACCGTTCTTCCACATCAGCGGCTCAGACTTCGTCGAAATGTTCGTCGGCGTGGGCGCTGCGCGCGTCCGCGACCTTTTCGAGACCGCCAAGGCCCACCGCCCCTGCCTCATCTTCGTCGACGAGATCGACGCAGTCGGGCGACAGCGCGGCGCTGGACTCGGCGGCGGCCACGACGAGCGCGAGCAGACGCTCAACCAGCTCCTCGTCGAGATGGACGGCTTCGACGCCAACACCGGCGTCATCATGATCGCGGCCACCAACCGGCCCGACGTGCTCGACCCCGCGCTCCTTCGCCCGGGCCGGTTCGACCGCCGTATCGTGGTCGACTCGCCCGACGTCAACGGTCGCGAAGCGATCCTTAAGATCCACGCAAAGGGCAAGCCGCTCACGCCGGACGTGGACCTCGCGACGATCGCGAAGCGCACACCAGGATTCACAGGCGCGGACCTCGCGAACACTCTCAACGAGTCCGCGCTCCTCGCCGCTCGCCGCAACCACACCAGCATCCAGATGAACGACATCGAGGAGGCCCTCGACCGAGTGATGGCCGGCCCCGAGCGCAAAAGCCGGATCATGGATCCGGAAGAGCGCAAGGTCATTGCCTTCCACGAAGCGGGCCACGCGATCGTCGGCGAGATGCTCGAGAACTGCGACCCCGTGCACAAGGTCACGATCCTTCCGCGCGGAATGTCGCTCGGCTCGACCTGGGCGCTCCCCGAGAAAGAGACTTTCATCCAGAGCCAGCAAGAGCTGCTCGACGACATCGCGATGTCGCTCGGCGGTCGAGTCGCAGAAGAGGTCGTGTACGACACGGTCTGGACCGGTTCGTCCAGCGACCTGCAAAGGGTCACGCGCATCGCGCGTGCGATGGTGTGCGAGTTCGGAATGAGCGACCGCCTTGGTGCGCTGCAGCTCGGCAACCGCAGCCGCAACCCGTTCCTCGGGCGCGACTACCACAGCGAAGACCGCGACTACTCGGAAGAGGTCGCGCAGATCATCGATGAAGAAGTCCGGCGGATCGTTGAGAGCGCGCACAAGCGGGCGAAGGACCTGCTCATCAGCCATCGCGAACAGCTCGACGCTCTCGTCGTAGCGCTCCTCGACCGCGAGACGCTCGACAGAGACGAGTTCCTCGCAGTGCTCGAAGGGCGCGAGATGCCAGAGCGAAGGGTCCGTGAGGACACCTCGCCACAGGCAGAGCCCGAGCCGGACAAGAAGACCGGCGAAGCGGGTTCAAAGCGTGGCAGCGGCAAGCTTGAGCCTGGCACGGCCTCAGGACAAGCTTGACAAGGCACGGGGTTTCGGTATCATAGGCCCTGACTCCGTTGCTCTTTCATGAACGCTCAAGAACTCTACGATAAAGGCTTC
>JANWJY010000189.1 GCA_025451715.1 Fimbriimonadaceae bacterium
AGGTCTCTGGTGCATCGCAGCACGGATCGAGCATCGGTAGCCGGCTGACCACGGTCTTCAACAACGCATTTAGTGAAGCCGACCGTATGGCAGACCAGTACGTGAGCACCGAGCACCTCCTGCTCGGCACGGTCGCCGATGGCGGAGCGGCCGGGCGGATACTCAAGTCGAAGGGCGTGTCAAAGGAGACCTTAGAGGCAGCGATCGAGGACATCCGAGCGGGGAGAAAGGTCACCGATCCAAACGCCGAGTCGACTTTCCAAGCGCTCGAAAAGTACGGCATCGACCTTACCGCCAAGGCGCGCACAGGAAAACTTGACCCCGTCATAGGTCGCGACGAGGAGATCCGCCGCGTTATCCAGGTCCTGAGCCGTCGAACCAAGAACAACCCGGTGCTCATCGGTGAGCCCGGTGTCGGCAAGACCGCGGTGGTCGAGGGTCTCGCGCAGCGCATCGTTGCGGGCGACGTCCCCGAAGGGCTTCGCAACAAGTTGGTCGTGGCGCTCGACATGGGCTCGCTCGTCGCGGGCGCGAAGTTCCGCGGAGAGTTTGAGGAGCGGCTGAAGGCGGTGCTCGACGAGATCAAGCGCTCCGACGGGCAGATCATCCTCTTTATCGACGAGATGCACACGCTCGTCGGTGCCGGCCGCGCGGAGGGCTCGATCGACGCGGCGAACATGCTCAAGCCGATGCTCGCGCGTGGCGAGCTGCGGTGCGTCGGTGCGACAACGCTCAACGAGTACAGACAGTACATCGAGAAGGACAAGGCTCTCGAGCGCAGGTTCCAGACCGTGTATGTGGGCGAACCGAGTGTGGATGAGACGATCTCCATCCTTCGCGGCCTTAAGGAGCGGTACGAAATCCACCATGGCGTGAGGATCACCGACTCCGCGATCGTGGCCGCGGCGATGCTCAGCAACCGCTACATCACCGACCGCTTCCTGCCCGACAAGGCCATCGACCTAGTCGACGAGGCGGCGAGCCGCCTCAAGATCGAGATCGACAGCGTGCCGCAGGAGCTCGACGCTATTGAGCGGCAGATGCGCCAGTACGAGATCGACCGCGAGGCGCTCAAGAAGGAGACCGACGAAGCAAGCAAAGAAAGGCTCAAAGACACCGAGCACAAACTCGCCGAACTCAGCGAGCAGGCCAACGCCATGCGCTCGCGGTGGCAGAACGAGAAGGCCAAGATCGAGCACGCGCGCGAACTGAAAAAGCAGATCGACGAACTTCGCATCGAACTGCAGCAGGCCGAGCGCGACCTCGACTGGACTCGCGCTGCCGAAATCCAGCACGGAAAGATCCCGCAGCTTGAGAAGGAACTGTTGCAGGAGCAGTCGAGACTTGAACAACTTCAGGAGGGAGGGTTGCTGCTCAAGGAAGAGGTCACCGACGAAGACATTGCGGAGGTCGTCAGCAAGTGGACGGGCGTGCCGGTCAGCAAGCTCCTGCAAGGCGAGCTTGAGAAGCTACTCCACCTTGAGGAGCGGCTTGCACAGCGCGTGGTCGGTCAGGACAACGTGCTGCGACTGCTCGCCGACGCAATACGGAGGTCGCGCTCTGGGCTCTCCGATCCCCACCGGCCCATCGGTTCGTTCCTGTTCCTCGGGCCGACCGGCGTCGGTAAGACCGAGACCGCGAAGGCGCTCGCCGAGTTCATGTTCGGCGATGAGCGCGCGATGGTCCGCATCGATATGAGCGAGTACGGCGAGAAGCACTCTGTCGCCCGCTTGATCGGTGCACCGCCGGGATATGTCGGGTACGAAGAGGGTGGACAGCTCACCGAGGCGGTCCGTAGGCGCCCGTATTCCGTATTGCTCCTCGACGAGATCGAGAAGGCACACCCAGAAGTCTTCAACGTTCTCCTTCAACTCCTCGACGACGGAAGGCTCACCGACGGCCACGGCCGCACTGTCGACTTCCGAAACTCTGTCGTGATCCTGACCAGCAACCTCGGCTCGCAGTACTATGCAGAAGGCGCGCTGCGGGACGAGGACTTTGACCAGATCAAAGATAAGGTCCTTGAGCTAGTCAACCAGTTCTTCCGACCCGAGTTCATCAACCGGCTCGACGACATCGTTGTGTTCCGCTCGCTCGGCGCCGTGCAGATCAAGCAGATCGTGAGGATACAGGTCGACAAGCTCATGGAGCGACTCAGGGACCGCAGGATCGACCTCGAACTTACTGACGCTGCTCTCACTGAGATCGCGACAATCGGTTTCGACCCAGTCTTCGGAGCACGTCCGCTCAAGAGGGCGATCCAAAAGGAGCTGATGAACCCGCTCTCAAAGCTGATCTTGCAAGGCGACATCCGTGATGGACAACAGATCACTGTCGACTTCCGCGCGGGGACGTTCGTGTTTGAGCAAGCTAAATCAAGCTCAAAGCGGTAAAAAGGCCCAGACTAAGGAACCCCCTATTCGCCGCACTTCGTCCAGAATGATAACGGCGGGTGGGAGCCCGTCTAGTCTGGAGACGCCTATGAGATTAATAGCTGTTTTTGTGTTTTCGGCGCTTGTCGCGGCCGGATTCGCACAGTCGAGCCCACAAGGAACGTTCTGGCTCGGCACTTCGCTCATGTACGAGACACCGTGGCAGCCTGGCCAATCACACACGTTTGGATTTGGTTTCGCCCCTGTCGTCGTCGACAGGCCAGGCGGCAACAATTCCGCAAGAATTGGTATCGCCGCTGAAGCGGACTTCTATCAGGACAATCAGCCAAGGGGGCTCGCGCTTGTGGGCCGCATCGGCTTTGTCAGCGGTGGTATCTACGGCGCGCCGGGCGTGTACTACGTGTCTCGACCAAGGGACACGAAGGACATCGCTTTCCGCGTTGGCGCCCTGGTGCCGCTCGGTAGCCTCGACAACGGCGACCTCCTTCCATGGATTCTCGAGCTGGGAGTCGGCTTCCGGTTCTAAACCCTACACACTTAAAGCAGAAGCCCCGGTGCGTAAACGCTCCGGGGCTTCTTGCTCTTTCAGATGCTGTTACGTTCCAGAAAGTCTAGATAGGCCACTCGACAGATACCGGGTCATCGCCCACAGGACCGTCTTTGGTCCTCGTGCGAGCCCTACCCATTCCACGACGGGTGTTTCTTCCACCGTTGTCTTGGGTACCTGCAGCGCCAGGTCGTATGATTCGCGCCGCGGGAGACGTATCCGCAAGTTCGTACTGGCCTATGCCTACCGACAATAGTCGGCTTGTTAGGCTCATTCCATTAGACGCCTAAGATCCTCAATACGTTCTATCGCCGGTTCTGCCTTAGGGCGGAGGGCGCAGTGCCGAACCTCTTGCTGAACGCGCGACTGAAGTGCGCCGAGTTCTGAAAGCCGACAGTGTCGGCGATCTCCGTTACCGGAATTTCAGTCTGGAGGAGCAGTTCCCTTGCCCGCTCTAGCCTCATCGAGACCAGGTATTTGTGAAAGGGTTGTCGAGTTGCCTCGCGAAACAGGTGTCGGAAGTGCGAGGTGCTCAGGTTTAGCTCCTTTGCAAGGCCCTCCGCGTCGAGAGAACCGGCAAAGTTGCGGGCCATGACTTCGAGCGCCCTGTCGATCAGGACGTCACCGGTGCGGCTCGGTCTTTGCACGACGGCGTCGGTCAGGCGCCTCACCCTCGACACCATGGCCATATTCACCGACCTAGGGTCGTGCAGCCCCTCCAGCTCTCTCGCGGCCTCGAGCTGCTCCTTGTGCATCGTGCGCTGCGGGTCGATCTCGATGAGCGCGCTCACGACTGCGGCTAGGAAGGTCAGCGCGAGCCCTCGCGCCTCGTCGATGTCCTCGCCACACTGGTGGATGCCCTCGCTCATCTGATAGAGCGCCTTCTCCAGTCGCGCTCTGTCTCGAAGGCGCAGGATCGATCCGATCTCGCCCAGCGCGATGCGTCCGCCGTGCCCCTTGAATGGACAGACCGCGATCTCCTCGAACTCGAACAGGACGTCGAACACGAGAAAGCTCGCTGGCGTACCTAGGTCGCGCAACACGAGCCGGTCGGCCAGCAACCCACCCGGGACATCGAACGTCAGCTTGTCGACCCGAACCGACACGCCATCGATCTCGACACGCCCCACTGTCTCGACCGAGGTCCCATCTCCATTCAACCGGTACACGTCAGTCGCAAGTTCGGCATCGGTGTAATGCCTTCCCTGCGCCAGGTCTTGAGACAGGACGATGCGGTCATTATCGAGGAGCTTGACCACGCCGCCGACAACGCCGGCGGGTTCTACCTCGGCTGCAGCGTGCAGCGCCAGCACTCCCACGATCGTCACACAGCTCAGCCGCCCGTCGTGCAGCGGCACGCCAACCTCAAGGGTGTTGGGGAGCGCCCGGTCGGGGTGCCGGCTTCCGGCTCCGCCCTGCGACTTCCAGCCCGTCAGTTCGCCATCGAGGCACGCCCAGGTCGTTCCGCCCAGTGGTCGGCCGAACGAACCTGATACGACGTGTGTGGTGCGCATTTACGGCTCGATCTTCGTCGTGGTGTGCGGCAGGTGACCGAACAGCGACTCTCGAATGTCCTTGATCCACGGCCTGTGCAGCTCGGCATCACGTTGGAAGTACAAAGGTATCCAGGCAACGTCGTCCAAAACGATGTCCTCTGCCTGCTGGTAGAGCGGCACGCGCTCGTCCATGTCCAGGATCGAGTCCGCCTGTCGGCACAGCGCATCGAACTGCGGATTGTTGTATCCGATCTTGTTCTCCGGGCCGTACGAGGCAAGCATGTGGCTCACAAAGTTCTGCGGGTCAATGTAGTCGGCCGCCCATCGCATGTGAAAGATCGTGAGTTGGTGGTTGTTGTACTTTTCCAAGTACGCGCGCCACTCCATTGTCTGTAGCTTCACGTTGATTCCAAGGTGTTTCTGCAGGTCGTTCGCCACGGCCTCCGCGGCGAGCTGGATGTCAGGGCGAATCTCGCGGAAGTTCATCGTCAGCTCGGGAAACCCCTTGCCGTCGGGATAGCCGGCCTCTGCGAGCAGCTGCTTTGCGCGCACAGGATCAAACTTGAGCGCCGGCCCGTCCTCCCGGTATCCAGGAACGCCAGGTGGGATGATCCCATTGGCGTCCGTGTTGTGGCCGCCGAGGACCTCTTCGACGATGCGCTGCTTCTCGATCGCCATGGCGATCGCCTGTCGCACGCGCTTGTCCTTGAACTGCGGCACTGTCTCCTGATTGATGCCGACGTACCAGATCGCCGGCCGGTCGAAGTAGACGAGGTCCTTCTCGAACTCCGTGCCCTTCAGGCCGCTAATGTCCTGCCGCTCGAGCATCACCATGTCGACCTCACCGTTCTTGTACTTGTTCAGCCGGACTTGCGCGTCCTTGATCACTGGCCGCTCGATCTTCTTGAGCACCGGCGCTCCACCATGATAGTCAGCGTACGCCTCGAGAGTGATCAACTGGTCGCGCTCGTAGCTCGCAATCCTGTACGGGCCCGTCCCCATCATCTGTGAGACGTCGCGCATCTCGCTGTCGAGCGGCGCGTGGTCCTTGTCCATCGGCGCAGAGACCAGATACGTCAGCTTTCCGAGGAAGTAAGGGGTCGGTCGCTGCAGCTCGATTTCGAGTGTGTAGTCGTCGATCACCCTGATGCCAGGGATGTCCATAATCTCTGCCTTGTCTGAGGCCTTCTTGGCCTGCTGGCTCTTGACCACGTCACTGAGTCCGACGATGTCGCTTAGATATGCGTCGACCGTCTGGCTCTGGATCTTATGGACGCAGTTCCGCTCGATCGCCCACTTCACGTCCTGCGCCGTGCACTCGCGGCCGCTGTGGAACTTCACGCCCTTGCGTATGGTGAACACATAGGTCTTGTTGTCTTCTTTCACCACCCAGCTCTCGGCGAGCGCGGGAACAACTTCGTTCTGAGGGCTCCATGTCACGAGCCCTTCGTAAATCTGTTGGATCACGTCCAGCGTATCGCCGTCCTGCACGACGCCCGGGTCGAGCGACGTCGGGCTCGTGACGATCGGATAGCGGAATACGTCAGGCACCGGCTTCGCCACGGCCGTGTTGAAGCTGCCTTTGCCACAACCAGCCAGGCTCAAGGCCAAGAGGGAAAGCGCTGCGATAGTGGTCAGTCTCATCGTTGCTCCAGTTTACTCGCCGTCACTGCTCAGAGCCTGGATCGCCTTCTCCCAGGCCGGGAGCGGTGAATCGAGCACCCCCTGCCAATAGCGGAACAGCACCGAACAGCACTCCGTTGATCGCTTCAACTTCTCCGGGGGCCTTTCGAGTTCCGCGGTCCGCGCGATCCCCATCAATGATTCTGACGTTGCGCGGCGTCTGTCCGGATACCTGTCTTGTTCGTCCTCACCGACCGCGCCGCCCGCCGCAGGCGAGTACCACACGGGTGTGGTCTTGATCGCACGACCCGATACGGAGCACTTCTTCCAGTCAGGCATCTGTCCCTCGGAGGCAAGCATCCTCGCTGCAAACCATACGAGCGGCACGGCCGGGTCCCCGTCGCCACCCAGCACGGACAGAGCCAGCGAAAGTGAGTCGAAGACTTCCGGGTGCACGGCCTCATAGGGCATCTGAACGGTAACGAGCTCCATGAGGGCGAGTCCGCACACGAGCCGCACATAGTCGTTGCGGAGTGCCGGCAGTGAGCTCATCGGCTGAGCCTGAGTAACAAACCGCCGGACACGCCCTGACGCCAACTGGAACTGTGCGACCATGAGCGGCTCGCTCACGCCAGCCAGCCGCGAGCCTCCCTTCCGCGCGCCCTTTGCGATGACGTCGATCTTTCCTTGCTCTCTGGTGAACAAGACGAGCCGGCGATCGCTCTCCCCCGCATCTGTGCGACGAAGGACGATCGCCGTGACTGTCGACTCGGCCAACTATCCGCCGCCGGGAAACATCTTGCTCGTCTGGTCGACCCACTCGACGAAGATGTAGGACATCCTGTCGATCTCGAGCACGAAGCGCGCCATGACAGTTGACCCGAAGATCGCGCCGAAGCCGAGCATCAGGAGCCACCGCCCTAACGTGTTCGTCCCCTTCAGGAACTTGCCCTTCAGCTCAAAGCTGAAGAAGAAGTAGCTGAGAGCCGCAAGGATCGTGATCACGAAGATGAGGTTGCTGATGGCCTGGCTCGGATAGAGCTGAGCCGCTATGTACGCCTGGTCAGCAGGTGCCATTCCCTCCGTGTACGGCCGAGTGAACGAGTCGGTGGTCGTCGGCCAAACAGGCTGCATAGAGCCGTATATCTGCGCGCCCCACCTGTTCCACCAAATCTGGACCTGTTGTCCGGACCAGAAGCCAAGGATGATCCCGATCGGAATCCGGCTCATCCAGTTGTGCTTCTTGCTAAAGACCAGGTAGCCCATGAGCCCGATCGGGAGCAGGAAACCATATATCCAGAATCCAGGCTGGTCGATCGTCGACACCTTGGTCACGTCGTCGATCGTGACTGAACCCGTCATCTTGTCCCACCATAGCGGCTTGAGAGTCTCCTTCCAAAGCGCGACAAGGATGAATCCTGCGGCCAGCCCCAGGAAGAGGTGCTCGAAGAATCGATAGAACTTCGTTTCGCGATAGAGCACGCTGTACAGACCGATCGTTGCAATTACACCGATCGTCAGCTTGACCCAATAGAACTGCTCGTTCATTTCGCCTCCTTCTTCTTCCGGCGGCTCGCGAACATCGCGACGTTACCGAAGATGATCGCGAGGATCATCAGAGTCAATGCAACGTGCAGCGGAAGGAAGTACCGTGCACCACGGTCCATCGTCGTGCCTTCGGTGACCGGGGCTACCACCACCGAGTCCTCCTTGTAGAGGACCTTGGCCTTGGTTGCGCCGTCGGGCCTGTAGTTCACGCCGTACTTCATCATGTACTCGACGTCGTAAACGCCCTTCAGCCCGACGCCGATACCGACGATCTGCCCGGCCTGATAGTAAGGAAGCGCGTTAGGGCCCATAACACCCGTCACCATGAATGCGAGCGGCACTTTTCCGTAAAGCCGCTCGACTGCGATATCGATCGTGGCGGACGCCGACACGACCACAACAAGCCCGGCGTCGCCGACGACCCGTACGTTCGAGAGCACCGGTGACTCAAAGATGCCACGCTCTTTGCCCGTGTCGTCGCGCTCCTTGCGCCCGCCCCATGCGGTCCGGATGTTGTTCCCGACCGCCTGAAGGTGGCCCTCTGCGTTCGGAAAGTAGCCGATGTCCAGGTAGTCGACCCACGGCTCATACTCCTTCAGGCCCTGTCCCTTGCGCTCCTCCTGGATCCTCATGAGCGCGTCGCGGGCGACCTGCGGCGCCTGCGCGTCCGCGATCGAGTACACGACGAACTTGACTTTCCGGAACATCAAGATTCGCATGAGCGCCTCGAAGTGCCCGGCGCTCTCGCCGCGCGTCGAGTTCGTCCAATCGGACTCGATCAACACTGTCTTGCTCGGGTCGATCGTCATGAGGGAGACGTAGAGGTCCTTCGATGAATCGTCCGGGTTCACCGGGATCTCTGTCTTGAAGAACAGCGATGTCGCGGTGAGCACGATCAGCACGGCGTAAAGCACGCGCCGATCAAGCGTCTGCGCCTTGTCCCAAAAGCTCTTCTCAGGTGTGCTCATACGGATACGCCTCCACGTTCCAGACCCAGCCAGATACGAAGTCCCATCGCAAGAGCCCCAAGGCCGACTCCGAACTCAAGTGCACGGATGCTCGGGATCTGCAGGTAGTTCTTAACCCATCCAGAAATCTGGCTCAGGTTCAAGTTGTTAAGCATGTGCGCAGGATCGTCTCCGGTCCAGCCCTTGATCAGCTCCGACCATTGGTAGTCGACGGCGCCCATGAGGCTTATCATGAGCAGGATCGCGCTCGCCATCATCACTGTGGCCTCGACTGAACGAATCCTGAAGGCCCTAAACGCCGCACTCAAGATGAAGAACGCGATCATCGAGAACATCGCCGCGTCCATTTGTTGAATCAGGCCGTCGAACAACAGGTCGTAAGCGTAGTTGACGGTCCCCCAGTTCTCAGCCTTCGTCAAGAGCGCGTTCGGGTCGTTGAACTCCTTCAGGATGTAGTCCCAGTACCCGACGATGACCATCACCACCATTGCGACAAGCAGTACGACGCTGAAGAACCAGTCCTTTTGCTTCTTGACGACGCGCGCCGAGTGGATCTTGGTCAGCGAAAATATGCCGAGGCAAAGCAGGAGGAAAGTGAGCACGTTAGCGATGTCTGCTACTCGCGGCAATGCGTCCTTCATGAAGAACCCGCCTTGCTCCACGAATCCCTGCGGAATTTCCCGGGCGTCGCGGTCTATCGGCATCGGCCAGAGATAGTAGATCACGTAGAACGCGCCGGAGAGGAACGTGAAAGTCCACACGATCGGCCTGCGCGCCCTCGTCGGAACGCGCGTCAGAAGAAGCATCCCTACAATTCCGACGCCGATCGTTAGAAAGATCCAAAGGAGCGCATCGTTCCCCGGCTCCTTGGCCCAGAATGGGTTGTACTCGGGCGGAAGTTGCGCGAGTTGAGTCAGGAACTTCACGAGCCGCCTCCAGTAGCCGTCGTAGGCTCAGGTTCAGGTTCTAGAGGTCGATCAACTGTTACCTGCTCCTTTGTAATGAATGGATTGAACTGCCGGAACAGCCACGTGTCAGCCCGCCGTTTCAGCACTGGTTTCCCGTTCGCCCACGGCTCGACAGGGACCATTTCGCTGAACGCCTCCACATCCGCCGTTGCGTCGTTGTCGACGCGCTTCATGTCTGTCACCTGGTGACGCTCCATTGAGTTTGTGATGAATCCGCAGAAGATCATGAACACGACCACGAACTTCGCCCAGTCTTGTCCGATCAGCGATCCTACCAACACGGGTTCTCGGGTCAAGAATGCGCTTGCAGCATAGAACTCGTCGCCGATCAGCACGTAGTCGCAGGCCGCGATGAAGAACGGAGTCTGCACCGTCTGAGTCGAGCCGGCGATCTGGATTGCACCTACGGCGTTCGCCGTCTCAGCGAAGATCAATGACTCCGCGAAGAACTCGCCCAGGAAGAACGTCGCCGCGCACTGTTCGCGGTGGATCATGCCAGAGACGCCGGCAGCAAAAGCGAACTGCCTCTCAGATATGAACCGTACCGAGTCGACGTCGTAACGTTCGATCTGCCCCTGTGCCTGGTATACGTCTCGGATCGTTTCTTGGGCGACTGCGAACACCGCGGCGTTAGCGCAGCAAAGCCGGATCGGCGTCCCGAACTGCGCTGCCGTCTTTGTGACCTGCGCAAAGATGTTCAGCGCCTGCACCGAGATCGCGTTGAGTTCGCCGATGCCGGGGACCATCAGCACGGGGCGCCCCATCTCGGTCGCACGCCCGATCGCGTCGTCGATGGCGTTCAACCCCGGGATCCGCCTCACGAACATGTCCTTCTTGCCCTTCGCTCGCCTGATATTGAACAAGATGAAGAAGACCAGGAGCAGGGTGAAAAGGACGTGATACTTGCCGGTGTCTAGATACTGCATTTAGCGGCTTTGCTCCTCCATTGGAGTCTCGGTCTGCGGCTCGGCCTCGAGCCGGCAAATCAGCTTCTCTACGTTCTCGCGATCCATCAGCAGGCGACTGTAGTTATGGACGTTGTCCACACCCACAAAGGGCGCAAGGAACGGCGCGAACACGATCATTGCGTTCCCTGCGATCCGCGTCATCGGCTTGTTCATCTCTAGGAACAGGATGGCTGGGACCTCAAGCTTTCGCTTCCGGACCTGTACCTCCAGATTCGTCAGCAGCGCCTCCGTCTCCTGTTCCGTCAGATCTTCCGTCCAGCGCTCTTGAGTCTCCATGCCAGAACTGGCGTATTTTGCCAGATACCTCCACGTCGTTGTCGCGGAATCTCAGATATACCCCGCGAAACTCGTCCAACCTGCTAGGCTTTTCCAGTGGCGAAAGCCGTACGCCGTCCGCCATACGGATCAAACGCTTGACGTCCGACCATCGGATGGCCGTAACGCTCAATCCGCACCGTACCTGGGCGCCGCCCGAATCGATCCTGTACTTCAGAGGCAGGAACACTTCCGCCGTAGAGACCAGAACCACGAAGAATCCTATTGCGCTTAGCAACACGCCGCCCAGCTTGAGGCCGATGAAACCGGCACCGAGAGCGATTGCGAGCACGATGAACCGCCGCTCCGGGCGTAGGGCCCCAAAGTCGACCTTCCACTCGAGCAGGTCATCACTTTCGGCCATCGCCGCCTATCTTACGGAATGCGTTCGCGGGATTGCTCCCTACAATTCACCGCCAATCGTCGAACAGCGTGCTCACTGACCGATTGAGGTGGATCCGCTTGATCGCCTCTCCGAGCAGCGGCGCCACTGGGAGGACTGTCAGCTTCTCGAATTGCTTCGCTTGAGGGATCGGGACCGTGTCCATCGCCACCACGCGGCTTAGGACGCTGTCCTGGAGCTTCTTCGACGCGTCACCACTGAACACGGCGTGCGTGCAGCAGGCCATGACCTCGATCGCGCCGCTCTTCAAGAGCGCCTCCGCGCCGTGGACGACAGATCCGCCCGTGTCTACCATGTCGTCGATCATGATGCAGCGCTTGCCCTGCGCCTCACCGATGATCTCCACGATGTCCACCTTGTTCGGCTCTGGCCGCCTCTTGGCGAGGATGGCGAGCGGGGCGTGGAGCATTTCAGCGAGGCTCCTCGCGCGGCCCACACCGCCGACGTCCGGCGAGACCACGACCACGTCCTCGTCCTCGCGGTATCCCTGCTCGATCAGATACCGGCCGATGATCGGGCCGCCATACAGGTGGTCGACGGGGATCCTGAAGAACCCCTGTATCTGCTCGGCGTGCAGGTCGACTGCCACAACCCGGGTCGCGCCGCCATTCTCTACGAGGTCCGCAACCAAGCGCGCGGTCACCGGCTCCCGCGGCTTGATTTTCTTGTCTTGCCGAGCGTAGCCGTAGTACGGCATCACGACGTTGATCTTCATCGCGCTTGCGCGGCGGAACGCGTCGAGCATGATCAAGAGTTCCATCAGGGTGTCGTTCGCCGGAGCGCAAGTCGGTTGGATGATAAAGACTTCCTTGCCGCGCGCGCTCTGATCGACCATCACTCGAAGTTCGCCGTCGCTGAACTGGGTAGAGGTCATCCGGCCGAGCTCGATGCCAAGATAGTCAGCGACACGCTGGCCCAACACCTTGTTCGCATTGCCCGCGAACAGCATCATGCCATCGAGGTCCGCGCTCAATCCTGCACCGTTTTCCGTTTGCGCCATTGTTTGGCCCATTCTTCTTTGTTTTCCTGCCTGCTGCGCCCGACCGCAAGCGCGTCGTCCGGAACGTCCTTCGTCACAACGCTCCCCGCCGCCACAAAAGCGCCGTCGCCTATCTTCACCGGCGCGATCAGCGTCGAGTTCGATCCCACGAACACACCCTTGCCGATCTCAGTGCGTGACTTCGTGAATCCGTCGTAGTTGCATGTGATCGTACCCGCGCCGATGTTCGTGCCTGCACCCACGTTCGCGTCACCGACGTAAGTCAGGTGTGAAACGCTCACTTTCTCCCCAAGTTCCGAGTTCTTGATCTCAACAAAGTTGCCGATCTTCACCTCGGTGCCTAACTGCGCGCCTGGGCGTAGGTTGCTGAATGGCCCGCAACGCGAGCCCGAGCCAAGCTTCGCACCGTCCATGTGGCTCATGAACACCCTGCAGCCGTCGCCGATCTCAGAGTCTTTGATCCAACAGCTCGGCCCAATCTGGCTGCCACCGCCGATCTTCGTCCTGCCCTCGATTACACACCCTGGGAGGATCGCTGTATCGACACCGATCTCCACGTCGATTCCAATGTGCGTCGTGTTCGGATCAACGATCGTCACGCCGCTCACGGCAAGGTTGCCCAAGATCGACAGCCGCATCAGCCACGTCGCCTCGGAGAGCTGCCATCGGTCGTTCACACCGATGAACTCCGTGTCGTCGTCGAACACCACGCCATCCACGCTCAGGCCAGCGTCGTGGAACCGCCCGATGACGTCCGTCAGATAGTACTCGCCTTGCGAGTTGCCTTTGCCCAGCTTCGGCAGCTCGTCGAATAGCGCCTTCGCGTCAAAACAGTACACAGCCGCATTGACCTCACTGATCGTCGCTTCGTCGTCCGAACAATCCTTCTCCTCGACGACTTTCACGACGCGACCGTCTTCTCGCACAATGCGGCCGTAGCCGAAGGGGTCTTCGAGCACAAAGGTCGCCATGCTCGCCGCGGCACCGGAGATCCGCTGGGCCTCCACAAGCCCGACAAGCGTCTCTGCGCTTAGGAGGGGCGTGTCGCCTGCCATCACAAGCAGCGGCCCTTCATGCTCGCCCAGCACCGGGGACGAAGCCATGACTGCGTGGCCGGTGCCGAGCTGTTCGCTCTGCAACACATAGTCGCACCCGTCCCCTAGCGCCTCCTTGACCAGTTCTGCACCGTGTCCGACCACCACGACGGGCCGCTCGACGCCTGCCTTTTTCATGGCACGGACGACGTGCTCCACCATCGGTGCGCCACAAACCCCATGAAGGCACTTGGGCAGCTCGGACTTCATCCGGGTCCCTTTTCCAGCCGCCAGGATCAGTCCTGCAAGTGGTCTTCGCGAGGTCATCTCAGAGCTTCAACTGTACCCGCCTACACTCCTGCCGACCGTCCAGCCGTCCTGCCGTCCGGTCCATACTTCTCTCATGTCCCTGCACGTCGTCGACCATCCCCTTGCGAAGCACCTTCTCACCGGTCTGCGCGACGCGACGACACCGCCCGACCAGTTCCGCCGCTACTCGGACACCCTTTCCACCATCCTCATCCTCGAGGCCACAAAGGAGGTCCGCACGCAACAGGGAGAAGTAGAGACTCCGCTCGAAACGACGCCGGCCGACCGACTTTCCCAGGGGCTTGCTGTTGTCCCGATCCTTCGCGCAGGAATGTCGATGCTTGACCCCGCGCTTCGCCTCTTTCCGAACGTAGCCGTCGGGTACATCGGGCTCGAGCGGTCGCACGAAACTGCCGTCGCGCACAGCTACTACTGCAAGCTTCCGATGCTCAAGGGGTTGTTCACGCTTTGCTGCGACCCGATGCTTGCCACTGGAGGCTCTGCCTCTCAGGCTGTCTCGCTGCTCAAGTCGCACGGCGGGGGCCCGATCGTCATGGTCACGGTCGTCGCGGCGCCCGAAGGAGTCACGAAGTTCGTAACCGACCACCCGGACGTTCCCATCTTCACCGCCGCACTCGACCGGGAGCTCAACGACATGAAGTACATCCTCCCCGGTCTCGGCGATTACGGAGACAGGCTGTATGGCACTGAGTGAGCGGGGCACGCACTATCAGCTCTTATGCGGCCCGACTGATGTTGAACAATCGTGCTGTCGACTGATAGCGGTCGTAAATTGACTTGATGATTGGCAGCGCACTCACGAAGGCGCTTACGACGTCCGGGTCGAAGTGCTTGCCGCTCTGCTCTTTGATTTCTTTCACGGCTTGGTCAAAGGTCCAAGCGTCCTTGTACCGGCGCTTGGAAGTTAGCGCGTCAAAGACATCGGCCAAAGCCGCGATACGCCCCTCCATCGGGATCTCTGTCGCCACTAGGCTATATGGATACCCGCTGCCGTCCCACCGCTCATGGTGGCTCGACGCGATCCGTTGCGCCATTTGCAACAGAGGCACCTGTGAGTCAGCGAGTATGTCCGAACCCATCAAGGTGTGCGCCTGGATCAACTGCCGCTCCTCCGGAGACAACTCGCCGGTCTTAACCATCACAAAGTCGGGGATCCCGATCTTTCCGATGTCGTGCAACATTGCTGCGACGCGAATTGCCTCGCAGTCCGCCTTCCTCCATCCAAAGCTCTGAGCGATCGCAGCGCAATACTCCCCGACGCGCAGCGTGTGGTCTCCTGTCTCGTCGTCGCGCCACTCTGCGGCCTGCCCTAGCCGCCGCACGAGCTCCCTTTCGGAGTCGCGTAACTTTCTCTTCGCGGCGACAAGCTCCTTCGTGGTCGACCACAAGGCTAAGAACATGAGCACGCTAGTGATGAACACGAATCCTACAAACTCGATAGCGCGTCGAAAGTTGAAACCAAAGTCCTTCCCGAAGACGCTGTCGAGGACAGGGCCGGCGCCCGCAGTCCATAGGATAGCGAACAGTCCAAAGACGATGAGCACGCGGGACGCGACCACCATCGCCGCGCGAGAGTCCTCGCGCGGAACGGTCTGCTCGCCGTCCGGTTTCAAGAAACCGTCCTCCTCTTCCTTCCGGTTGCCCATAGAATCGCTGTCTGAATTTTCGGCTCGCAGACTCAAAACTCGTAGGTTCAGCCCTTAAATGCTATGGGCCCAGCCCTGAGTCTGCGAAGGTCATGAGCGCAGAATCGCCGCTTCGAAGCTCGAAGGAAACGGTCGCCCCCTCGTTTTGAACCTGAATTCGACTAGATCGGACCATAACCCTCGCTACGATCCTTCCCTTCGGCAGGACAACTCGAACACGCCCTGCGCCAAGGTCCGCGGTGATCCTGGCCCACTCCAATCCACCGTCTCTCCAGTTCATCCACACCTGGTAACCGCCCCGTGCCCGCAAACCCTCGACCTCCCCGTTTCTCCATGCGGCAGGCAGCGCGGGCAGCAGCCGCATGAACCCCTCATGGCTTTGCAGCAGCATCTCTGCAATCCCCGCTACGCCCCCGAAGTTGCCGTCGATCTGAAAAGGAGGGTGGTTGTCGAACAGGTTGTCGAGCGTCGACTTGGCAAACAGCGCGTTCACGTTCTCGCCGGCCTTCTCACCGTCGAGCAGTCTCGCCCAGAAGTTGATGATCCAAGCGCGGCTCCATCCCGTGTGCCCCCCACCGTGCGACAGCCGATACTCGAGTGACTTCCTCGCAGCCCCGACCATCTCTGGAGACTTCGTCCAAGTGAACTGGTTCGATGGGTGCAGTCCATACAGGTGCGAGAGGTGCCGGTGCCCCGGCTCCGGCTCCTCGTACTCCTCGCTCCATTCCAGAATGCGCCCGTCCGCACCGACCTTTACAGGCGCGAGCTTCGCAAGTTTTGCCCGGACTTCCTCAACGAACCCGTCTTCGATCCCCAAAACCGTCGCAGCCTCGAGCACATTGCTGAACGTCTCCCAGATGATCTCGCGGTCCATCGTGGTCCCCATGCTCAGCGAAAGACGCTGGCCGTTCAGCGAGTAAGAGTTCTCGGGTGAAGTCGTCGGCCCGCTCGTCAGCAGTCCCGTCTTCGGATCCACAACGAGCCAGTCCAGATAGAACTCCGCCGCCTCGCGCAGCACCGGCCACGCGCGTTCGCGCAAGAATTCCTTGTCCTGCGTAAAGCGGTAGTGCTCCATGTAGTGCGCGCTGCACCAGCCCGCGCCCATCGGCCACATCCCCCACACCGGCGCGCCCTGGGGAGCGGTCCACAGCCACGCGTCCGTCGTGTGACCGAACGCAAACCCCCTCATTCCCAGTTTTCGAGCCAGCTCCCGCCCGTCCTTGCGCAACGCGTCGACCAGCCAGAAGAACGGCTCGTGCAGATCTCCCAGCCCCGTTACCTCCGCGGGCCAGTAGTTCATCTGCACGTTGATGTTCGTGTGGTAGTCCGCGTTCCACGGCGCGTCCATGTGCTCGTTCCAGAGCCCCTGGAGGTTCGCAGGCATCGTCCCCGGCCGCGAAGAGCCGATCAGCAGGTAACGCCCGTACTGGAAGTACAACGCCGCCAATCCCGGATCGCTCTTCCCCGCCTTCACCGCGGCGAGACGCTCGTTAGTCGGCAGATCGTTCTTCATGTCCCCCAGATCCAGCCGCACCCGGCTGAAGTACGACTGGTGGTCCACAATGCTATCGACTGCGAGCTGACCGTAGCTCTTGCCCGCGGCGCGCGCAAGAGTCCGAAGACACTTGTCAGTGAGGTCGTCTTCGAGGGGCGAGAACGGATCGTCCATGTTGTAGTCCGTCTCGGCAGCGATGCAAATCGTCACTGCGCTCGCACCCCGCACTTGTAAAACGTTCTCCGCCGCACGCACGGTCCCGTCCTCGGTCACGACGTTCACTGCGCACACGTACTTCGTCCCCAGGTGCTCACCATTGTGCTGCGCCTGGCCCGTCATCACCAGCCTGTGACCGCCGAGCGCACTCGTGACAAAGTCCGCCGGACGGTCGAGCGAAAGGTCGAACGACATCGGACCGCCCTCCATCCGCACAACGATCACATCGTCGACCGCCGACGCGAACACCTCCCTGCTCACCGTTCGTCCGCCGTCAGAGAAGACTGTCGTCGCAACCGCGGTCTCGAGGTCCAGACTCCTTTCGTACCCCTCAGGCACCGTTACGTACGTCAGCACGACATCGGAAGCCATGTGCCCCGGTCCGCCGAAGTTCGTGACACCCACCGCGATCACGTTGGTGCCCACTTTGAACTTCCTTGTGACGTCGAACTTGTACGCCTGGTTGTAGACGCTCGTCCGCCCGACCTCCTCGCCGTTGACGAACACCACCGATTCGTCGTCGATCGGGCTCAGCGACATCCGGTTGTAGACGCGGGCCTGCTCCTCCGTCAGATGAAAAGCCGAACGGAAGACCACGGTGCTGCTCTCGGGAACGCTCTTTTCACCAGCGACCCACGAAGAATCATTGAAGTCGACCGCGAGCTGCGACCGATCGAGGTCCTTCCCCACCGGCCCGCGTTTCCAAACGTCGACGCTCTCGTCGGGCATGACCTCTTCGGCGTCCCCGACCATCCTGATCCACAGGTCACCCAACGTCTGATGGCTGCGCGGTTCGACGCTCCTCGCCAAGAACTGTGAACCGATCAACCGCTCGCCCTCGAGCGGCTTTCCGTCGAAGAACAGCCGCCGCGCCTCGCGCAGGGCGATGCCGGCGGTATCGGGCAACGTGGGAAACGGCGGCCCAGCCCACAAGGAATCGATGTTGAGTTGGATCCGCTCCTCGTCCACTCCGCCAAAAACCATCGCCCCCAGCCGCCCGTTTCCGACCGGCAGAGCCTCGGTCCACGCCTCAGCGGGCCGGCGGTACCAAAGCACGTTCGGCGAGTGTCCCTGAGAAGTCACAGAAAAGAGCAACGCGGCACAA
>JANWJY010000190.1 GCA_025451715.1 Fimbriimonadaceae bacterium
CCATCGGCACTGGCTTGCCCCAACCAATGCCGACGCCAGCGAGGGACGTGATCACAATCATGATGGTGCCCATCAACTCGAAGTGCTTCGTAAGATTGAGGGTGACGCGCCCGAAGTATCCCGGCGTCGGATCTCCAGCAAGATCGGCGAATTTGGCGTGGCAGTACTCGTGGATGCCGATCGCAAGAAAGATGGCGAGCCCGATCGCGAGCAGCTCATAGAGGGGAGGGAGCGCTGGCACTACGAGAGGTCCTCGGGCACGATCTCCCTCGCGAACTGCTCCTCCCACGTCTCGGCTCGCTGCACCATCGTGTGTGTCCCGTCTTCACGAATGAGCACCGACACTGGCCGCGAATACCGGTTGTAGTTGCTCGCCATCGCCGCGTTGTACGCGCCGGTGCAAAGCACCTGCAGATAGTCGCCCTTGCGCACGTTCGCCGGGAGAGCCTTGTCGTCGAACAGGGTGTCCGACTCGCAGTGCTTGCCCGCAACGCGTACGACCGCGTCGGGCTTCGCCCCGCGCCCGTCGCCGCTCACCCAACGGACCGGATAGGGGCTGCCGTACAGCGCGGGCCGCGGGTTGTCGCTCATCCCGCCGTCCACGGAGACATACCTGCGGCGACCAGTTTTCGTCGGAACGGTCTTGACGTTGTTGACCGAGTAGATCGTCACGCACGACTCACCGATGATCCAACGCCCCGGCTCCTGCACCAACACGGGGTCGAGCCCGGTGCCCTCGAGCCCCTTGCGGATCCCCGCAGTTAGCTCGTCGCAGTACTTCTGCGGGTCGATCGCCTCCGTGTCGTCCGTGTACCGGATCGCCAATCCGCCGCCGACGTTGATCACCTGGGTCACATATCCGTGTTTTTGCTTCATCTCGCGCACAAAACCGGCCAGCGCCTGTCCACCTCCGATCTGCGCGTCGGGCTCGACCAGTTGCGAGCCCACGTGGCAGTGCACGCCAATCACCGGCAGCCCGAGCAAGAGCGCCTTCAGGAGCGCCTGCTCCGCGGAGCCGTCCGCGATGTTGAACCCAAACTTCGTATCGGCCTGCCCCGTGCTGATCTTCGCGTTTGTCTTTGGATCGACGCCTGGAGCGAGCCGCAGCATGAGGTCAGGGCACTTACCGTCCGTCGCGGCGATCATGTCGACTTCCTCGAAGTTGTCGACCACGATTTGTGCGACCTCGAGATCGAACGCAGCCTTGATCTCCTGCGCGGTCTTCGCGTTGCCATGAAGGTGTGTCTTCTTCGCCGGGACTCCAGCCGCAAGCGCAGCCCTCAGTTCACCCTCGCTGGCAACGTCAATGAGGCAGCCCTCGCTGTAGACTATCCTTAGAACAGCCAGAGTGCTGTTCGCCTTGCTCGCGTAGGTCAGCTCGGTCTTGGGGTGAGACTTCTCAAACGCGGTCTTGAAGGCGCCCACGCGCCGCCTGAGGTGGCCCTCGTCGATGACATAGACCGGCGTCCCGTAGGTTGCGGCGATCTCTCGCACCTGCTCGTCCGTGAGCACCAATCGCGAGTCCACGGCTACCTCCGTCGTCATGCGCGAATTATGGCAGAGGGCGGTGACAATGAGTCAGGGCCGAAAGTCTGGCAACTTTGCGGGGTATCCAGCAAGCATCAGTGGCAGATACACTCGGGCCGCAAACCAGACCATTTAGAGGACAACATGAGAAAACTTGCGGCAGTCTTCGTAGCCGTCGTTTCGCTTACATCGGCACAAGCGGTCACCCTTTGGGATCAAGGTCCGGCAACAGGAGGTTATGGCGGAAGCTGGGCGAACACCACCGGCAGCCAGGAGTTTGCGGATCAGGTCCTGTTCGCCACTCCGGTCACCGTTACGAGGTTCGTCTACTTCACAGACTTTGACCCCGCAGGTTTTGGCACCATGCGCGTGAAGCTCTGGTCCGACAATGGCAGCGGCAATCCACTCGCCCAACTCTCCATCCAGGACGTCTCCGTTTCGAGCTGGTCAGTAGAGGGTGTCTTCGGTGGGGCTACGATCAGACGGGTTAACCTCGATCTCACAACTCAGCTCGGGCTCGCCGCAAACACGACGTACTGGATTGGTGCAGCAGGAAACGGGTTTGAAGCGGCACAGGTCTCGGTCAGCGGTCCGCCTGTCTTCGACGGGCTCATGGCACAGTTCAACGGAGGCTCCTTCAGTGGGCACACCGGTGTCGGAGACCAGATGTTCCAGCTTGAGGGCGAACCAGTTCCAGAGCCGGCCACGATGGCTGTTCTAGGACTTGGGGTCGCCGCACTGCTGAGACGGCGGCGCAAGTAACTGTCTATCGCGACGGCGCGCGATGCGGCCATAGACGCAGCACGCCCCGGTAAACTCACGAGTACGTGAAGCGCATTGCAGTCCTGGGGTCGACCGGCTCGATCGGCGTCCAGACCCTCGACATCGCCCGGCAGCACCCTGACAGGCTGCAAGTCGTCGCGCTGGCCGCCTACCGCAACGCTGAGCTCATCCGTGCACAGGCCAAGGAGTTTGGCGCAAAGCACATCGCGCTCAGCGACGAGCAGGCTGCGCGTGAAGCGGGCATCCACGGCGGAATCGACGCGGTAACGGCGCTCGCTGCCCTTGACGAAGTGGACCTCGTCGTAGTCGCGGTCAACGGAGTCATCGGACTCATGCCGACGATCGCGGCGGTCCAGGCGGGGAAGGACGTCGCGCTCGCCAGCAAAGAGGTTCTGGTAGCTGCGGGAGAGGTCGTCATGCCCCTCGTACGCGAGAAGGGCATTACCATGACTCCGATCGACAGCGAGCACAGCGCGTTGTTTCAGTGTCTCCAGGGCTACAGGAGCGACCAAGTCTCAAAACTCATCATCACGGGCTCCGGAGGGCCCTTCCGGGGCAAGAAGCGCGAAGAGCTCCTGCGTGTGACCACGGACCAGGCGCTCAACCACCCCACGTGGCGCATGGGGGGCAAGATCACGGTCGACAGCGCGACTCTCATGAACAAGGGGCTCGAGGTGATCGAGGCCCGCTGGATGTTCAATGTGCGCCCAGACCAGGTGGACGTCGTCATCCACCCGCAGAGCATCGCGCACTCGTTCGTTAAGTTCAAGGACGGAAGCGTGCTCGGACAGTTCGGCTGGCCAGACATGAGGCTCGCGATCCAGTACGCGATGCTGTATCCCGAAAGAAAGCCGAACGACCTGAAGTCGTGGGACCCGACCATGACCCCGACCCTCACTTTCGAGGAACCTGACACCTCCACCTTCCGTTGTCTTTACTTAGCGAGGCAGGCGCTCAAGACCGGCGGGACCATGCCCTGCGCCATGAACGCGGCCAACGAAGTTGCGGCGAACGCGTTCCTCAATGGGGCTTGTGGCTTCCTCCAGATCGCCGATATCGTAGAAGGTGTAATGGTGAAGCACGCTCCCGGACGCCCGAACCTCGAGAACCTCGTCGAAACCGACCGCTGGGCCCGCCGTACAGCACAGTCGTTGCTCCAGGTCAGGCGATAGACAGGATGGAAGCGCTCTCGACCCTCGGCCACTTTCTGCTGACCCTCGTGATCGGCCTGGTCGTCCTGACCGTGCTCGTGTTCGTGCACGAGCTTGGCCACTATTTAGTCGCAAAGAAGTGCGGCATGCGGGTGAACGCGTTTGCAATCTTCATGGGCGGCGTGCGTAAAACCGACCTCGACCCTTGGCTCGAAAAGCCCCTTGCACCTACAAGGTTGGTGTGGGCAGCGTTTGCTTTATCGTTTCTTGCAGCGATGGTCGGCGCCTTGGTTGCCGCCAACCCTGTGTATCTCGCGGGCTTGCTCGGCGCGGGCGTCGCGGTTCCGTTGTGGGCGATGCTGCGCATGGCTGCGCTTTACCATGTGCCCACTAGCCGAGTACTTGGCATTTGGCTCAAGTCGCTCGCAGTCGGTGCCGTCGTGCTCGCGTTCGGCACCAAGCTCCAAGGGATCGACGCAAACTTGGTCATCGGCGTCGCTGCAGGAGCGACCCTGATAGCGCTCGCGATCGTTTACTACATTCCGGTTCAGATGCGCGAGATCGACGACGATAAGCAAGGATTTGGAGAGATCACCGTACGCAAGCCTAAAACGGGTGAGGTCGAAAGGGTGCCCGTGCGGTACCGACCGATTTGGAGCAAGGCTGGCCGCGACGGGACCGAGTTCTCCTTATTGCTCCTGCCGCTCGGCGGCTTTGCCTCGATCGCAGGCATGCACGCGAAGGCTGACGGAAGCGAAGCCGACGTGCCAGGCGGGTTCTACAGCAAACCCCCGTTGCAGCGTCTCGCCGTACTCTTCGCGGGACCATTGTTCAGTGTCGTTTTTGGCGTGGCACTCTTATGGAGCCTATACGCGACTTCGGGAAAGAACGTCCCGGACCCTCGCCCGATCATTGGCGGAGTCGGTGAAAGTGGACAGGCTGAGAAAGCGGGCCTGAAGGCTGGAGATGAGGTCGTCTCTATCGACGGGGTCAGAGTCGATAGTTTCCACGACGTCATCGTGTTAGCGCGCGACAACTTCCGCAAGGACCCTGACGGAAAGCTTGTTCCAATTCCAACAGTCGTCACTTACCGGCGAGATGGGAAAGAGCACACCGTGAGTATCGTGCCGAAGATTGACGAGACTCCCCGTCCGACTTATGACACGAACTTGGAGCCGACCAATGAGAAGGGCATCTACGCACGGCTTGAAATCGGCTTCGGGACCAAAAAGCAGCGCTACTCTGCGGGCGAAGCGTTTTCCGAAGCGATGAGTGAGCCTGTTCGCATGATCGCGGGCATTGCATCGATTCCGTTCAAGCTGGGAGAAGCCAAGGACAAGGTCGCCGGACCTGCCGCGATGGCCCAGGTCACGAGCGCAGTGGTGAGTGAAGGATTCAACGAAATCATCTGGTATGCAGCCGTGCTCAGCATGTCGCTCGGGGTCATGAACCTCCTCCCGATCGTCCCGCTTGACGGTGGCCAAATGGTGGTTGCGTTCGTCGAGATGCTCCGGGGCGGCAAACGCCTGAGCCTGAACGTCCAGAACCTTCTTGCGAACTCCGGCATCGCGCTCCTCGTGCTGATGATGCTGGCCGTGTCGGCCGTCGACCTCGGACGCAGTGCCGATGCGAACAAGCGGGCGGAGAAGCAAGACCAGGCGAAGTAGGCTCTGGAACGCACTTCCCGACTCTAATCCTTACCTAGTTCGGCCTTGGGACTAGCCCCCAGATATGCCATAATGACCGTTCGCGCCCAGCCCTTTTGAACCTAGGAGAACGCCTTGTCGAAAGCCCCACCGCTCTAACCCAG
>JANWJY010000191.1 GCA_025451715.1 Fimbriimonadaceae bacterium
AGAAGCTCCCCGCGATGATGTCGAGCTTCCCATCCCGGTCGACGTCCCCGACCGCCACGCCCTCGGACACGAACCGCGCGTCCAGCACGACCTTCTTGAATCTGACTTCTTCACTCTTGCCGGGCTCTTGGAAGGCGCTCGCTGCGACAAGCACAGCCATCGCCGCACTGCGCAACCCGATATGGGAAAAGGTGGGTCCTCTCATGTGTCCTCCGGAGTCACCCAGGAACCGACGCGCAAACTGGCATGGATTCGCTTCAATTCTTACATATCGGGAATCTCTGGCTCGACGAGCTTTGCAAGACCCTCGAGCGACTCTTGCCAGCCGAGGTAGCAGGCCTCCGGCGGAATCGCCGCGGGGATGTTCTCTTGCACGATGTCCACCTCGGTGCCGACGGAGACTTTGGTCAGCGTGTAGGTGGTCCGCATCGCGCCAGGGGGGTTGGGGTCGCCGAACACGTCGGTCGCGACGATGCGCTTGCCGGGTTCGAGCTCGAGATACTCACCGCCGAAGGAGTGGCTGTTCCCCGTCAAGAAGTTCGTGAACGACATCTTAAACGTGCCGCCCACCTTGGCATCGAGGTGGTGGACAGTGCACGTGAAGCCGTGCGGCGGGAGCCACTTGCAGTTCGCGGCCGGGTCGAGGATCGCCTTATAGATGCGCTCCGGCGGCGCCTTGAACACCCGGTGGAGCCGAACGGTGCCCGTCGCCGCCTTCTGGCTGGTCTGCGTTTCTGTGTGAGGGGTCGTCATTTCTGGCCTCCAGTAAACCTTCTTACGCCGCTGGGCATTTGGGAGTGCGCGGGCGCATCCGCGCTTTTCGTATCTGAGGAACGATGAATCATAATCCTCGCGGAGACCGGTCGGCATGAAGGCAGACCTCGCAACGCTCGACGTCCGCAGCCGCTCGCAATGGCGGGCGTGGTTGAAGAAGAACCACGACAAGAGCAAAGGTGTGTGGTTCGTTTTCCACAAGGCGCACACGGGCGTGAAGTCCGTTCCCTACGAAGACTTCGTGCGCGAGGCGCTGTGCTTCGGATGGATCAACAGTCTCGTCAAGCGCCTCGACGACGACCGGCACGCGATCAAGGCGACGCCCAGGAAGCCGACGAGCAAATGGTCCGACCTCAATCGCAACCGGTGGTCCGAGCTGAACGCCGCAGGGCTGTTGGCAAAAGCCGGTCTCGCCGCCGCACCGACTGAGAAGGGTTACGCGCCAAGACCCAAGGTCCCCGAGCTTCCCGCCTACATCGCGAAGGCGATCAAGGCCGATCCCAAAGCGTGGAGCTTCTTTCAGAGCCTGCCGCCGAGGGAGCGGCGCAACTTTGTCGTCTGGATCCACACAGCGAAGAAGACGGAGACGCGGGAAAGGCGACTGCGCGAATCCATTGCCCTCCTCGCCGCGCGAAAAAAGCTCGGTTTGAAGTGATGCGGGGCTGTTGCAGTTGGCCACTCGGCCGAACCAAAGCGCGCCCTCCAACGCTCGCCCGCTCCAGGGTGGCGATTTCATCCGTCCTCATGGAACAAGGTTCATGGTCAGGGCCGAGGGGCCGCTGGAGACACGTTGCACACAAGATGGCTGAAGAGGGTGGACGGAACGCTCCTTGGGGCGGTCTTGGTCTCCCTTATCGTCGGCGTGATCCCGATCTTTGTGTCGCTCCACTTCGCTAGGAGGTCCTGCCTGGCCGACCAGTCCAAGAAGCTGCTGGCCATGGCGGCAGACGTCGCAAGCCGGGCCGATCAGACCGGCGAACAGATCAGACGCGTGAGCGCTGAGCTCTCGAGCGGCGAGCACGGCGCACCTGGGTCCGAGGCCGAGATCCAGCACATGAGGGGTCTGGCAATGACCTCCACCTATCTTCAGGCCGTCGGTCGGTTGGACGGCACCAAGGTGACCTGCACCTCGATGGGTGTGCTCGACCCGCCCGTCGAGCTGGGCGCTCCCGACGTGACGACGGTGGCGGGCGTCAACGTCTGGCTCGACGTCCAACTGGACTTTGCGGGCGCGGCCCCGTTCCATGCGCTGGGTTACGGCCCGTTCGTCGTGTTCATCACGCGGGACCTCGTGCTCGACGTGTACTCCGACGAGATCAACCTGTCGGTCGCCGTCGTGACGGGAACGGCGAAGAAGGTTCTCTCTCAAGAGGGCGAGGTCCTGCCGGACGCGCTCAACGAACTGGGGGAGCGGAAGTCGGCGAGCTTTGTCTACGGGGACAGGGTCGTCGCGCTCTGTCGCTCAGACGGCGTCGACATCGTCGGCTATGTGTCACAGCCTCTTTCCGATGCGTACGCGGACGCGGGCCAGTCCGCGCTTCTGTTCCTGCCCGTCGGTGGCGTGGTAGGGCTGGTCATTTCGCTCTTTAGCTTCCGGGTCGCGCGCAGACAGTTGACGCTGCCCTACATCATGCGGTCGGCGATCAAGAACCAGGAGTTCTTCATGCTGTACCAGCCGGTGGTCGACCTCGCGACAGAGCGGATCGTGGGCGCGGAAGCGCTGATCCGATGGCGGCGCGCGACCGGCGAGATGATCCGGCCGGACCACTTCATTCCCGCGGCCGAGGAGTGTGGGATCATCACAAAGATCACTGAGTACGTGATCGACGAGTCCTTTAGGGCGTGCAGCCAGCTCAACGCTAAGTTTCCCGGGACCTACATCGGCATCAACGTCACGTCGAGCGACGTCAGGTCCGGCACGCTTTCAGACCAGCTCAGGTCTGCCGCAGAGCGCCACGCCGTGGACCTGAAGAACATTGGCGTCGAGATCACTGAAACCGGGCTCCTCGACGTCAACAACATCATTCCGGAGCTCGACAAGCTCAACGCGCTCGGCCTGCGCCTCGCGATGGACGACTTCGGCACGGGCTATTCCAACCTCTCGTACCTCATGAAGCTCGACATCGACGCCCTCAAGATCGACAAGCTCTTTGTGGACGCGATCGGCACCGACTCCGCGACGAGCGGCGTCGTGGATCACATGATCGAGATGGCTATGAAGCTCGACAAGTACATCATCGCAGAGGGGATCGAGAGCCAGCATCAGGCCGAGTACTTGCGCGATCGCAGCGTCCAGGCGGGACAAGGTTACTACTTCGGAAGGCCGATGACCCTGGATGACCTGACCGCGCGGCTCAGCAAGCAGCGCGAAGCATCCGCGTAGGCGTAGCCAAGAGGACCTTGGCTTACTTCGCGTTTCGTCATTGTCGCTACGCGACCAACAGCTCCGGCTCACCCTTGCCAGAAAAAAAGCGGCCCGAGCGGTGAACGCCCGGGCCGCCGATCACTCGCCGCGGTCACTTGCCTTTGCGGTAGGTGACCCACATGCTCTGCAGCCGAGTGGTCTGGCCGCTGGTGAACTGGTACTTGCACGAGTCGGCCGTATAGTCCATGAAGTTCATGGTCGGGTCGTTGCCAGGGAACCTCCGTTGCGGGCACGTATCGATCGCGCCCGTCGGGCAGTTCCAGTTGTAGTGCTCTTCTGCCGGGGTGTCGCTCACGTAGTCGTTGTTCTTCTCACACCCGCCCTGGAACGTGTGATAGAGTCCGATCCAGTGACCGACCTCGTGCACGACCAGGTCGCCGAGCGCTCCCGAAGATGCGCCGGGCATGCCCGTGTTGTCGACCTCTGGGCCGTCCATGATCGGATCGCCCGCGTACCACCACGGGAAGCCGCCCCATCCGCCGATGCCGGGGGGAAGGTCGCGGACGTAGATGTTGACGTCGTCGGCCGAGCCCTGTCGCAACGCGGTCTTCATGGCGCGGTCTTCGGCGGTGTCCCTTGCGCACGTGTACCACGCGGAGTTCGCAGTGCGGTCGACCCCTGCAAGCGTGAACGAGACCTTCGTGTCGAAACCGCCAGGGCTCTGCGTCCCGGCAAACCCGGCGTTCAGCGCGACCATCTGTTCTGCGATCACAGCGTCGGAGACGTCGCCGACTCCCTCGTTCGTGGTGATGATGTGGAAGTAGATGGGGACGACGATCGGAACGTTCGGCGGGAACGAGCCCACTTGGCTCGCGACGAACGCCTCGACGCTTGCGATCTCCTCAGCCGGTGGCGCCTCGGTCGCGCACATGAGCGGCATTTGGTCGGAGGGGGTCACGGTTCCGCCAACGCCGGCGCACCCCCAGATGACAAAGCCCATCGCCAAGGCGGAGCCTGTAACGGTGAGAGGTAGCAGTCTCGCTTTCATAAAGTTCACTTCTTGGCTCCGCTTCCGGAGCTTGCTGCTCCCTCAATGGCCAATCCGCCGATGCTACCTGCGGCCGGCGACGCGGGACCGAACTTGTGACTGCATAATGGCGTCAGGCATGCGCAAGTCGGTCAAGATCGCCGCGATCCTTGGGCTCGTCATCCCCAGCGCGACGATAGGTTTGGCGCTGGACGAGCCTATAAACGTAGGGGATAGGAAGAACGAGGCGTGGGCGATCTACTTCATGAATAACGCGATCCCTGAGTATGAGGTCGATGCCGCGTCGGCAGCGTTCTACGCGGCGCACCCCGAGCTCGAGAGGAGCAGCGTCACGCAGATCGTGTTTACGGGATCCCTCGCTACACTCACGCATTACTTTGCGCTCTTCGGCCCCGGGTGGCTGAGGCGACGGCGTTCGCACGCGTCGGGACGCTCTACGCTCGACGCCTGATGCCGCTTTCGTACCTGCCGCCGCCGATTGGGCCCCTTCCGTAGCTCCCCGGTTTGCAAAGTTTGCACCCGGCTTTTCGAACCTGGCTCCCAACTTCGCAACGCCAGCTCCCGGGTTTGCAACGTTTGCCCCCTGCTTTTCGAACCCAGCTCCCCGCTTTGCGACGCGGGCTCCCGCCTTCGCAACGTCAGCCCCCCGGTTCTAGGACTCGGCCCCGGACTTCCTTCCCCGCCATCCCGGATTCTCGAACCCCGCCCCGCCCCAGTCCACGCAAGTGGACGCGCGCATAATCCTCTCATGACAGAAAGCGAGATCAAAAACCGCATCGCACGGGTATATGCCGCGTTCGGCGAGAAGTCTCGCCTAAAGCCGGAGGATTGCGAGCCGGTCGTGCACCGTACACCTCAGCGCCTTTCCTACCATCAGGACTTTCGGGGTGGGCGAACCCAAGAACAGCTAGAAATAGATGCCGCAACTATCATCAACGAGATCATGGGCATACGCGACCGTACGAAGAAGTGGTTGATCGCAAGCGCAGGTAACGCTGCTAGAGTCGATGATTTCATCAAGTCCGACATGGCGGTTGCCCTAGTGCACGACCTGGCCAACACGGAGAAACACGGAGAACTGGACCGGCCCCCGTTTTCGGGCCACCGGCCCAAATTGCTGCCTGTTGACCGTGTGATGGCGAATATCTATGATCCGGTGACAAAGACGTACGCCCGGGCATCCCAGTTCTGGGGCCCCGCGATCAACAATCAGACTGGGCAGCTAGCGAACAAGGGCGGGAGCACGGGCATGGAAGTCGTCCTCCACTGCGACATCCAGGACGAGAGCGGCAACAAGATTGGCGAGCTAAACAAGGTCTTGGCCGATGCCATCCACAGTTGGGAGCAATTCCTGAAATCGCTTGGCCTCACGCTCTGAAGACGCTGCGCGAGCCGGCAATGTTCAGACGGACACACGCCGTCGCGATTGTAGTGCCCGTCTAGTCTTCGTCTAAAGCTTCATTTGGCGGTAGGTCTGGCTTCGCTCTTTCAAGCACGTGCTCTGCGCCCAGTGTGCGCACAAGCTCCGTGGCGACTGCACGGGCTAGTTTCTCTGTTTGAGCGATATCAATGGCCTGCTGGGCCCACGTCACCAAGTCGCCGCCTGTGTATGGGAAGGTGCGGAGCAGTACATCCCGATCGTGGTAGACCGCACTTGAATACTTTGGATCGTCGAAAACAATTGCCTCGCCCGCCGGTACTGCGCGTGCCAACAGCGGGGGGCCAAAATACTGTGAGATCTTCGCGCTGAGGAGTCGCTCGGCCCGCAGCCGTGCAACTGCGGCATCAAGTTTCGGTAGCAGAATGGTGACGATCTTGCTGTACGACAAAGCTGATTTCTGGGGGTCGGCGGTTGATTGCCCGTGGGAAAACTTGTTCCGCACGTCACGCAACAATCGAAACGACTCTGCATACCGCGAATTCAGATGCCCTCTCTTGACCAAGGCGTTGATAAATCCGATTGCCCAGTCAGGGCGATCACTACTTCCAGCGCCCGAGTGCGCGATGGCATTCTCGACCTCCGACCAGGCGGAAAGAATCGCAGCCTTCGGGTTCTCGGCGGCCATCGCCTCGAGTTCTGCATGCAGCTCTTCGTAAGTTTGATGGCCCATTACCCGCCTCCGCCCGGCTTCTCGATAGCTATTGACTCCGCCGTTTCGATGTCCTCCTCGATTCGTCGCATCTTTCCTTTCAGCCCGCCTGGCGTCTCGATTTCCTCCAGTCGCTCAATCAGGGACCGCAACGGCCCGCGAAAGACTATTACCCCTATTATCACAGTCGCTGGCCATGCGAGATCGGCCACGAGTACCGACAGGCGCTCATACGTCAGCGGCTCAAGTCGCCAAGAGTTGATAGCGAACACCTTTGCTGGTACCAAGGCGATAGCGAGGAGAATGAGTGACACCGAGAGACACCAGCCCAATGACACTGGTCTCCTGTACCACTTTTGGCTCACTTTTCCGCTCACGTCGTTCACCGCCAGCGCCATGTTACACGCACCACCATGCGAGATGCATGGGGGTGATTGGTCGCGATGCTAGATAAGCTCGTACCGTGAGTTCCGCCGGCGTGGCGTGTAGCCCGCGTCCGAGATCAGCCGCTCGAACTCCTCGGAGTTGAGGATGAACTTGTTGCCAGCGGCGGAGACGACGTTCTCCTCGATCATTGCTTTTGCGAATCCTACCCTCATGAGCGACCTGGCCGAACAACGAGTCTTGAGGGCCGGCGTGTCGAGCCGTCGCCCGACTTCCACCATGATCCGGCGCCTCGACTGCGTACGACGAGCACGCCGTTGAGCGGTGAATCAGAATCGACCTCCCAGAACGATGTAATGACCAACGGGTCGTCAGGATGCCTCGGCAACCTGAGGAACAGCCCGCCGTCATCGGTTCCAGTGCTCGGTCTACCATCGACCGTCTCAACCCAGAGGTTCACAAACGTTCGGTCGCTAATGTTCCACTCACCCTCGAAAGTGTCCGACGCGACTTTCATCGCAAACCTTCCGCGGTCGCCGGTTCCTCCCTCGAACTTCAGCCAGTGCACCTTGTCACCGGTAGCCGACAGGTTTGCGAATGGCGAGTCCAAGTAATCGTAGCCTGGATCGGTGACGCGGAACCCCTCGAACGCGTTCGCGGTGAGGAAGTCGGCGGCGCTGATTGATCCCATCGGCGGAAGCACCGAATAGACCAGGCCGATGACTCCCACGCAAGACAAAGCGAGCGTTGCAGCCTTCCACTTCCGCACGTCCTGCTGAGCGTTGCTTTGCGGTTCCAGCACGGTTCCTTCCACACCTAAATTGTAGACTACGCGGGCATCTACGACAGTTCGTATCTGGTGTTACGGCGCTTGGGTTCATATCCCGCGTCGGAGATCAGCCGCTCGAACTCCTCGGAGTTGAGGATGAACTTGTTGCCGGCGGCGGAGACGACGTTCTCCTCGATCATCGTCGAGCCGAAGTCGTCCGCGCCGTAGCCCAGCCCGATCTGCGCGATCTTGGGGCCCTGCGTGAGGATCGAGAGCTGCAGGTGGTCGAAGTTGTCCAGGAAAACCCGCGACACCGCGATCGTGCGCAGGTAGTCGAACGCCGTCGCCTTGCGCGAGACGGGCAGGTTCGTCTCCTCCGGCTGGAACGACCACGTGACGAACGCGCGGAACGGCGCGCACTCGTCCTGCAGGTCCCTGATCCGTCCCAAGTGTTCCACGCGGTCGGCCATCGTCTCGACGTGGCCGAACATCATGCTCGCGCTGGACTTCATTCCCAGGCCGCTGGCGGTGCGCATGCACTGCAGCCACTCGTCGGTGGTGTCCTTGTAGGGCGCGATGATCTTTCTGACCCTGTCCACCAGGATCTCGCCGCCTGCGCCGGGGATGGATTCGTGTCCGACTTCTTTGAGTTTCTTTAACGTGTCCTCGAGCGAGAGCTTGCTGATGTGCGCGATGTAGATCAGCTCGGCGGGGCTGAGCGCGTGGAGGTTTACGCTCGGGAACTGCGCCTTGATCTTGGAAAAGATATCGAGGTACCAGTCGATCTTCAGCTTCGGGTTCAGCCCGCCCTGGAAGAGGATCTCGGTCCCGCCCTGCTCGACGGTGTCGCGGACCTTTTCGAGGATCTCGTCCTCGAGCAGCGTGTACCCCTCCTCGTGGTTGGGCACGCGGTAGAACGCGCAAAACTTGCACCGGACCCAGCAGACGTTGGTGTAGTTGAGGATCCGCCCGACGACGTAGGTCACTGTTTTCGGGTCGCTCTTCTGGTTGCGCCTGTGGTGGGCCAGGGTCGCGAGGTCGTTGAGGTTGGGGTGCTCGAAGAGGAACAGGGCCTCTTCCGCATCGATGCGCTGGTCGGCGAACACCTTGTCCGCGATCGCGTCTATCGTCACCTCGGGAGCCTTGACCGCCATTCTGGTTTCAGTCTACACGCTGCAAGTTTTCGTCTGGGCTGAAAGTTGGCGGAGCGCGCAAACTCACTTTTTTGAACCGGAAAATGGGCAATAAATGGGCGGGGCCGGGAGCACCGGGGCGGCTCGCCGTTTTATTTGTCATAAACGGCCGTTTTTTCGCCGTTTTCAGGTTCAAATTTTTTGTACTTTCCGGCGCTCTCTCCAAGCCTCCGGACCTCCGAACTTCCGGACCGATCCTACGTCTATTCCCCGCACAGGCTGGAACGGGAACCCCCGTCCGGCCCGTTATGGATTGAGGAAGGCCATGAAGCACCCAACTGTTCTCTTAGCACTTGTCGCGGGCGTCGCCATCGGATGCGCGCCGACGACCACCCCCTCCGACACCGGCACAGCCGACAAGAAGGACGACGGCATGGTCGTTCAGGGCGATCTGCCGAAGGCAGACCCGATCCCCACGACCCCAACCGACACCGGTCCGGGCATGGTCGGAACGGTGCCAGTCAAGCCTGCCCCGGCGGACACCAAGGAGAAGGTGAACGTGCCTCCTCCGATGGCGGCCCAGCAGAACGGTGGACAGAACGGCGTCCAGAACGGCGGCCAAAACGGCGGCCAGCGCGCGGGCGGTGGCGGCGGCGGGCGGCGCGGATTCAGCCTTCTCTCCTTGCTCGCCAACGAGCAGGCTCGAGGATTGATCAAGACCGAACTGAAGCTGACCGACGATCAGATCAAGAAGCTCACGGCCCTGGCCCCTGCACCGCCGGCCCAAGGCGCACCGCAACCGACGCAGGAAGAGCGGCAGAAGCAGCGCGACGAGATGCAGAAGAAGATCGCATCGATCCTGACTCCAGCGCAGAACAACCGCGTGAAGGAGATCCAGCTTCAAATGCAGGGCACGCGCGCGCTGACTTCGGACGAAGTCGTCAAGGAGCTCGGGCTCTCTGAGAAGCAGGTCGCGGACATCGAGGCCGCGCGCGAGGCCGGCCGACCGCAGGGCGGCGGCGCACCGCAGCAGGGCGGAACGCCTCCGACACCCGAGGAGCGGCAGAAGATGATGGAGTCGTTCGCCAAGGCTCGCGAGGAGACGAACAAGAAGGTGCTGGCCATCCTGACCCCTGCCCAAAAGGCGAAGTGGGAGAAGATGCTTGGCAAGAAGTTCGAAATGCCGATGCCGCCGATGGGCGGCGGCGGCGCCCCTCGCAGCGGCGGTGGTGGCGGCGCAGGGATCTCTTAGGTCTCCCTGAGCCCTCACCTCGGCCCCCCTCTCCCCATTGGCGAGAAGGGGGCCGAAATCTTTGTCTTCCCTGCCCCGTTTTGGGTGGAGTCGGGTTATGATTCATGGCGGAATGGGGACTACGCGCACTTTTCTGACCGTGGCCGCGGTGGCGGCCGCACTCTTTGTCGTTGGATGCGGGAAGAAGAAGGATCCGGTGCCCGAGCCGATGCCGAGCCCGCCCGAGTTTGGTAGCACCGAGCAGACCAAGACGATGGCCGGATTCATGGAGGGCAAGTGGTGCCCGACCGGCGGCGTCGACCCTGAGATGGCCGAGAAGTATGACCTCGACCCGAACAGCGACCTCGACGTCTCGCAGCACTGGATCTTCAAGGCTGACGGCACGTTCGCGTATGGCAAGCTGGGATCAAAGAATCAGATCACGGGCAAGTGGAACGCCGAAGGTGACCGGGCCATCTTGATGTACGAGATGTGGGACGACGAGACGATCCAACAGAGGAAGGACCGTCTCGCAAAGGATGAAGAGGGCGGTGGTCAGCCCGCAATCATGGCGATGATGGCGTTCGAGAACACAATGGGGATGCTGAGCAAGCTCGAGTACGTTAGTGTAACAGAGGACAAAAAGGGCCTGACGTTCGGGCTCCCTGAGCCTGCCGACGGACGTGGCACGACAGGAGGAATGGACTTTCTCATGGCCGACACTCCCGACCTCGTGCGGATGAAGTGACCCTGGTCTTGCGGCTGGCAGTCGAGGCGGACTTTGGCGCCCTCGCCGAAGTGCAGTTTCGTGCCGTTGACGCCTGTCTGCGACCACTTTACGACGGTGAGGCGATCGACCGCTGGCTTGAGGGGCTGACGGCAACTAAGTTCGAACACGTGACTGCGATGGGTGAGGAGATCGTCGTCGCCACCGTTGATGGCTCGGTCGTAGGGTTTGTCTCGTTTCACTCTGAGATGGCGGTGCTCGGGATGTGGTACGTCGACCCGTTGTTCATCGGTCGTGGGGTCGGGTCTGCGCTCCTCCGTCACGCGGAATCTCGGATGGTGGAACTCGGATGTCCCGAGGCGACCACTGAGGCTTCCCTTTATGCGCGACCGCACTTCGAATCGCTCGGTTGGGTCTCTGTTGAAGAGTATGAAAAGCCCGCGTTCGGCGGGCACTTCAGGGTCACAAAGATGTCGAAGGTGTTCTAGGCTCGCTTGAGCCTGCGCGGGCACGTGGGAAAACCCGACCTGAACTCTTGCTGAGACACCGACTCGCCTCGATGGCCGATTTCTTTTCGCACCACGGCGACATCGCGCCGCGGTACGGATGCGACGCGTTCGTACACAGCAAGCTCCCAAAGTTCTGGGCCGCAATGATGGCCTCACCTGCCGTGGTGCCTCTCATGGTCGAAGACCAGAGCGGGCCGAAGCCCAAGGTCGTGGCCTCGCGGCTGATCGCGGCGGTGAAGGACTCGTTCGCCGACGAGATGTTGACCGGCGAGGTCCAGTTGCCGGTCGGGACGGAGGTCGTGAGACGGTGGCTCGACGGCAAACCGGTGACTCTAACGCCTGTGGAGCTGAAGCTTGCGAACAAGGGTCGCGGCCTGCGGCTGTTGACTGTCCACATTTGGGAGGCCGTACCAAAGGAGATACCGCGGCTCTACTGCGACGTGTGCGCAAGCCAGACAGAGGGGATGACGCGCTACCTCAAGGGTGCAAAGATCGCCGAGATGATCGAAGACGCGTGCGACGAGTACCACAGCGAGGTGAACGACTCAATCGGGTATGTCAAACGCGCGGCTTTCGAGTGCGGGGGCTGGGTGGGGAGCATCACCCAGGCGGACGCCGAGTAAAACTGGGGGATGCACGTCGCGAGCGTGTTCCAATACAGGCCGCCC